>DHWA01000054.1:0-37420 GCA_002412935.1 Patescibacteria group bacterium UBA5194
GGATATTATGAAAAATAAAATTTATAAGGATTGATTTACTTTAGTAGAATTAATTATTGTTATGACTATATTAACTATTATATCAACAGTATGATTTATATCATATATCTGATATGTAGTAAGTGCAAGAGATGCTAATAGAGTATCTCAAATATCTGGTATCTATAAGTCATTAGAAACTTATAGAATAAAATCATATCTTCCATTACCAGAAGATAATGTATTAGTATATGCAAGTTGAACAATTATATGATATCAATGATATGCATGAGAAAATGTATTAAATAAAATATGATATAATGATTGAGGTAGAGATCCTTTAGATAATACATATTTTACATATTATTTAACAAAAGATTTAAGAAAAGCTCAAATTATGGCTTTTATGGAAAATGAAAGTGAAATAACTTATAATTTAATTGATAGAGCAAATGCTGTTGATTATAATGAAAGATATCCAAAAGTATATTGATCAAAATTATGAATATTTACAGAAAGTTGAACAAATATACCTATTCAAGAACTTTCAGATATAAAATTATCAGGGCTAGATATAGTAAATACAGAATTAGTTTATAATTCTAATATTACTGATTCTGATATAATAATTTGAACTTGAACGTATTTATTTAATGCAAATCCTACAGCAAGTTGTAAAAGAATATTAGAAACATGATGAAGTAATAATGATTGAAGATACGTTATTAATCCAACTTGAATTAATTTAGATGTTTATTGTGATATGACAACAGATTGAGGATGATGGACATTGGTTTACAAGGTTACTGATGATCCAGAAGATTTATCATGAACTTTAGATTTTACAGAATGAGAACCTAATTGGGATGATTCTAAAGAATATAAATTATCTATAAATTATTGGAAGCATATATCTAATAAACAAGTAATGGCTAAAAATACCAGAATAGATGGAAAAAAATGGAATGATATAGAAAATTGACATATTGAAGATATTTGAAGTGAATGAGTTGAATTTTCAGAAAATGATGATTATCATATTTTTAATAATTGAACAACTCCAGAAGATGAAGATAATGATATTTCTTGAACATATTATTGGAATTGAGGTTCTTGTGGTAGATGTGTTAATTATTGAGATTCTGATGTTTATTGAAGAAGTGATACTGATTCTCCTATGGTAAATGATGGAGTAACATCATATGATTGAGATGGTATAGAATGAGCATGATGAACATCTGATGAAAACTGGCATAGATTATCTAAAATGTGAGTGTTTTTAAGATAGTAAATAAATAATTCAATAAAAAATCCCATTCTGTAAATAGAATGGGATTTTTTATTGAATTACTTAAAAATTAATTATACTAATTCAACTTCAGCACCTTGTTCAATTAATTTAGCTTTCATTGCTTCAGCATCTTCTTTATTAACTCATTTTTTAACATCTCATCCGTTATCAGCGATAGCTTTAGCTTCAATTAATCCAAGTCCAGTAACCTCTCTTATAACTTTGATTACAGCTATTTTATTAGCTCAAACTGATTTAAGTATTACATCAAAACTTGTTTTTTCATCAGCTTCAGCTCATCCAGCAGCAGCAACCATAACAGGAGCAGCAGCACTAACACCAAATTCTTCTTCCATAGCTTTTACTAAGTCATTTAATTCAACTATTGAAAGTTCTTTAACTAGGTCCATAATTTTTTTAGAGTTTCCAGCTAATTCAGCCATATTATAAATAATTAATAAATAAATTTTTTTAAAATTCCTATCTTCATCATCCTGAATTTATTTCAGGATCTTTCTTGTTTCAAACTATCACTAGATAGATACTGAAACAAGTTCAGAATGACTTCAAGGATTTTCTAACTAATTAATAGCTAGTTCCCAAACTTTTAAATATATTTAAAAGTTTGGTTTTAGTTATCAATTATGCAACAACTTCTTCTTTATCTTCTATTATTTCAGTAGTAACTTCTTCAACTTTTACTTCAGGAGTAGTTTCAACTGGAGCTTCTTCTGTTTTAACTTCTTCAGTTTTTACTTCAGGAGTAGTTTCAACAGGAGTTTCAACTTTTACTTCTTCAATTTTTTCTTCTACTTTAGGCTCAACTTTTTTAACTGAAGGAGCACTTCATAGATTTGCTTTTCCTTCATCAGTAAGTTTCTTAGCAGCAGCATCAAAAAATCTTGCAAGAGCAGAAACTGGAGACATCATACTTCATACAAGTCTTCCAAGTAATACTTCTCTGCTAGGTATTGCAGCAATAATAGCAGTTTCCTTAGAATCTTTTATACTTCATTCAAAATATGATCAAGCCCATACAATTTTAGGATTTTTAGCAAAACCTTTCATAAATTCATTTACTTTTCATAAAGCTGAAACTGCATCATCATTTGAACAAACAACTGCAATTTGACCAGGAAGTATAGAATCATCAATTTCTACATTGTAAACTTCTTTAAAAGCGATTTTTATAAGAGTCTTTTTAACTAAAGTTATAGAAGAATTTACCTCTCTTAAACTTTTTCTTAAGTTAGTTATTTCTTCAACTGTTAATCAGTTATTTTCAGTAAAAGCTATAGATTTAGCATTTTTTATATTTTCTTTTAAATTTTCCAAGATATCAATCTTTTTAGATTTAGATACAGCCATTTTTAAGATATTAAGTAATAATTTCAAGTTATTTTAACAAAAAAAACTCTTTGTTTAGACAAAGAGAATTAAATTTAATAAAAACTTAAGTTTCACTTTATCTCGGTAGGACTTGCTTTGTTTGCCTACTGTCTACGATTTAAGTAAAGTTATTATATTGGAAATTTTATAATTGCAAGTTTTTTATATTTTTTTCTATAATAATTATTGACTTTTCCATAGAAACGTTATTATATAATATATTTAAAATTAATAATTACATATGTCTAAATTTATAGATTTTGAAAAAATCAAATTAAACACTGTAGAGTTAGAGACTTGACTTTATCCAAATTGAAAGATTGAGGATTTTTGTAAATTGACTATAGATTGAAAGGTGCTAGACAGTAATATAGAAGATTTTTTTAGTATTCAAAGTAAAAAAATTGCATTTTGAGAAAATTATAAAGATAATAATGAAATTGAAACAACAAATAGTGATTGAGAAATAGAAAATAAAAATATTCCAACAATAATTAATTGATGAATGTGAACAAATGTATCATCAGCATGTTTAGTTGAGGCAATGAATAAATTATGATTTTGATGACATTTATCTTCAATTTGAATTTGAATGTATTATTATTATGAGTCTCATAGAGATTTATTTAAAGATGATTTTACTTGAAATGAATGATTAAAGGATACTGTACAAAATGACTTTGATAAGTTATTTAAACAAGAGTTGTGATTAAGTGATGAGTTTATACAAAAACATTTTTTTGTATGTGATGAATTATGTGATGAGAAAAATCCAAATAAAAAAAATAAATGATTTAACTGAGAATTAGCAAAAGAAAGGACATCTAGGATGATGGATTTAGTTGCTACCTATAGACAAACAAAAGATTTAAAATCTAGGGGAAATAATGTTTGAATAAATTGTATGTATAAAACAAGCTCTTATTTAGCATCATTGAAAATAGCAGCACTATGTTGAATAGACTATGTTACTACTGCAGCCTGAAATCCTCTTAAAAATCCAAAGGAAATATTAAAAGATTTTTCTCAGGATTTAAAAAAAGAATGAAAAACATGCTCAATACCTGCTATGTGATTACTTGTATCTTCTAGTAAAATACTTGCAGATTATGATTATGATTATTATACATTTGAAGAATGAGCCTTGGCAGGATGACATATATTGAGATTATCAAAAGATGATAAGTTTAAAGAATTAAAATTGATTAAGGATAAATTTATAAAAGCTTGAAAAAAAATTCCACCAATTTATGCCGCATGATGAGTTTCGACAAATAAAGAGATAAAAGAAGTTTTGGAAGCATGATTTGATTGAGTTCAAATTTGAACTCTTGCAGCAGTATCTGAAGAATCTTGTAATGGTGATTGAAAAGAATTTAAAGAAAGACTTATTTGATGAAATCATTTATGAGAAAATACTGAAATTGACACAAAATTATTTGAATGAGTAGATCAAGCTAAAAAAGGTTTTGAAAATATAGTTGGTGATTTCAATAAACAAATTTTATCAATATTAGATAAAACAGAAATAGAGCAAGAAACTCCAGAAATAAAAAGGGTTAGAGATTATTTATATAAAGTAGTATATAATGTTTTTTTTGATGAAAAAATAGATAAATTATCAGATAAAGAACAAGAGTATTATAATAAAATTAAGGAATTTTTTTATGTAAAATATGAATGAGATACTGATAAAATAAGAAAAGTATTTAGGGATCTCGGAAATTCTATGAAATTTTTGCAGGAATTTGAAAAATATGTAAAAGAAAATTGAAAAAAACCAACTATGTTGGTTTTTGATAGTACAGCATGATTTCCAGGTAGAACAAAAATTATTCCTAAGATGTATGAAGTTATTGCTTGAAATGTAAAACCAACTTGATGTACATGATGCTTAGCAGAATGTATATGTTCTTGAAGATGAAATATCAGAGATGATAGATGATCAAAATTTTGTATTTATAATCGGTTAAATTATTTAAATCCTGATAAAAATATAGCTTTTACTTGAAGAAGTACTGTTCCTTATGCAGAAATTAGACCTATTAGAGATTTAATGGCTTATCTAATGTGAACTTATGTAAAAAGATAAAAATCTATTCGAAAATCATATACTAATCATAAAACAAGAATTAAAAATTTTTAATTCTTGTTTTCATACAGATTTCATACACTTAGATATTAATATGTAAAAGTACATTATTTATTTTTTAATTCTAAAATTATGAAAAAAATAATAGGTTTAGTAGTACTTATATTTATAAGTATTTTAAATGTTTCAGCTGATGATACTTGAACTTGAGTTATTAATACTGCTCCGGTCGCAGTTGATGATATAGCTACTACTAATGAATGAGTAACTGTTAATATAAATGTATTATGAAATGATACAGATATAAATACAGGTACTATTTTGACGGTATCTTGAGTGTTAAATACAATAAATTGAGTTTCTGTAATTACAGCATCAGGAAATGTTCTCTTTACACCTCTTGCTGATTTTAATTGAACTTGAAGTTTTGATTATGTAGTAAGTGATTGAGTACTAACAGATACATGACATGTAGTTATAACTGTAACTCCAGTAAATGATTTACCTGTTGCAAGAGATGATAAAATTAGTACATATAGAAATACTGAGAAAACATTTGATCCAAGAATTAATGATACTGATGTTGATTGAGATATATTAACTATTATATGAAAAACAAATTGAACTTATGGTACTGTAAGTTTTACAAGTACTTCAGTTACTTATAAACCAAATCAAGATTTTTATGGAAGTGATAGTTTTACCTATACAATAAGTGATTGAAAATGATGAACAGATGTTTGAACTGTAAAAGTAACAGTTATTCATACGGATTATCACGATAAACCAGTTCAAAATGTTCAAAAAGAATTTATTGGTAAATTTAAAGAACTTAAAAATAGATATAGACATCAGATGAGTAGTGAAGATTATAAAGGATTAAAAAATGAGTTAAGAAATGAATATCTATTAAGACTTAAAGAGGTTACATGACAATGAAAACAATGAGAACCTCAAGAAAATGAAGTAAATGTAAAATATAAATATCAATGAAATTCATATAAAATAATGTATAAAAATCAATATGAAGTTAAATATCAAAATAAAATTTCTTCATTTGATGATGCAAAATTAAAAATTGTTGTTTGAAGAATAGATACTTTGATAAATGATGTAAATACAACTTGAAATGATTATTCAGATAGTACTAAAATAAAATTAAATACTATGTTATTAGCTCTTAGAGAATTAATTTTAGAAAATATGGATGATAGTGATTGAATGATTGATATTGATTCGTTGTTTGAGTAATTAGATTATTTATTTAGAAATATCATAAATAAAAAGTAGAATGTAAATAAAAAAACATTCTACTTTTTATAAGAAAAAATCATTTTGAAAATTATTAAACTTATGTACAATTAAAATACTTAATATTACAAGATAAATTTATGTCAATAATTGAAGAATTAGAAAATAGTATAGATATCGTTGATTTGGTTTGAAAATATGCTAGACTGAAAAAAGTTTGAGCTAATTATAAGAGTCTTTGTCCTTTTCCTGGTCACTCTGAAAAGACACCATCATTTGTAGTTAGTCCAAGTAAACAGATAGCTTATTGTTTTGGTTGTCATAAATGATGATGACCTATTAAGTTTGTAATGGATATAGAAAATTGTGAATTCAAAGAATCTGTAGAAATACTTTGAAATTTGACTGGTGTAAAAGTGAAATGATTTGAAAATATGAAAGACAAAGAAGTTATAAAAAATGAAAAAAATCTATACACTTTATACAAAGATATAGCAAATTATTATAAATCAAGTTTAAAAAAATACTCAGAAATACAAGAATATGTAAAAAATAGATGATTAAATGAAGAAAGTATAGAAACTTTTTCTTTGTGATATTCTGATGATTGAATAAATTTGTATAATTATTTAAAAGAAAAATGATATGATGATAATGTAATTCAAGAATCTCAAGTTTTTTTGGATATTTGAAGAAGAAAAGATAAATTTATTTGAAGAGTTATATTTCCTATAAAAAATCATAGATGAGATACTGTTGCCTTTGCTTGAAGAATTATTAATTCATGAGAACCAAAATATTTAAATTCACCAGCTTCTAGAATTTATGATAAATCAAATATACTTTATGGTCTTTTTGAAGCTAGACAAGAAATAACAAAAAAAGATTTTGTTATAATTACTGAAGGTTATATGGATACAATAAGCCTTCATCAGTATGGTTTTAAAAATACTGTAGCAGTAAGTGGAACTGCTTTGACAGAAAAACATCTCACATTACTAAAGAGACTTACAAACAAAATCTATCTTTGTTTTGATAATGACAAGGCTTGAGAACAAGCGACAAGACTTAGCTTAGAAATACTTAAAAATAAATGATTTGAGGTAAAAATAATAGTTATGGAAGGTTGAAAGGATCCTGATGAATTACTTAAATCATGAGTAGATTTCAATGAATTTATAAAAAATGCAGTTTCACCAGTTGTATTTTTTATTAAAAAGAGTAAGTTTGATATAAAAAGTATAGATGATAAAAAAAATACTTTAAAAACAATTTTAGAAGTACTCAAAAGTTACAGTGATAATATAGAAAAAGATTTTTATATAAAAGAAATTTCTAATTTATTAGATATTCCTACAAAACTAATTTATGATGAATTAAATAAAATTCCAAATAAAAAAGAGGATTTGTGATGAGAGGTTTCTCTTCAAATTACAAGCCAAGATTTTGCTATATCTTATATAATAATTGATAAAAATCATAGAGATCAAATAGGTAGAGAATTGATATTTTTGGATGATTTAGATTCTATTTTAAAGGATGCTTTAAAAGAAGATGATTTTTTAAATAATTATACTTTAGAAAAAAAAGAATTATATAGATGATTGGCTTTGGAGATGGAAGAGAGGTTGATAGTTTTTACACCTGAAAAGATAAAAGATGATATAAAAAAACTTTGTCAGAAAATCAATTCTGATATATTTAAAAAAGAATCAGTAAAATTAAAAGATATGTTATTACACGATGGAAATAATTTAGAAGCTTTGATTAAATATAATAATTTGATTAAAAAGGCTAAGGAAATGAAAATAGTGTAGAAAATTTTTACTAATTAATTTTTATAATAATGCAAAATAATATAAAATCTAAAACTGCTTTCACATTAGTAGAACTCATAGTAGTAATTACAATCTTAGCTATCCTTTGAACAATAGCTTTTATAAGTTTTCAGTGATATTCATCAAATGCTAGAGATAGTGTGAGAATATCCGATATAAACAATATACAGAAATGACTTGATTTATCTCAAATTAAATCTGGAAATTATCCTAAACCAGATGGTGCTATATCTATAACTGCATCTGGTAATATTATATTATATCAATGATTTGTATGAGATAATGTATCAAGGATAATAAATACAAACAAAACATTATTAGATCCTTTAGATTCTACAAGATATATATATTCTACTGATATTGCTTGAACAAAGTATCAATTATTATCATATCTAGAAAATGGAGATAGTATATCATTTTATAATGATGTTTTGATAAATAGCACTTATGCAGCTATTGATTATAGTAAAAAATATGTAAAAGTTGTATGAGATAGTCTTGGTATATTTCTTAATACTTGAAGTCTTGCCCCTATAACTAGTAATATAGAACTTGTAAATACAAATAATTCTTATAAAGTTATAATTGATAATACTGAAAATGGAAGTATAATAGGGACATGAACAAAATTAATTGAAAAAGCTGTATCAACAATTACACCAAAGATATATAAAAATTGTAAAGAAATATATAATAATAAATCAATAACAAGATATGTAGATTGAGAATATACAATTAAGTCTGATTGATTAGATGTACAAGCCTATTGTGATATGGGAACAAATAGTTGAACTTATACATTGATACTTGATAAAAATAATTCAAATTTAGATGATTATCTAGTATGATATTGGGATATGGAAAATATAACAACAAGTTGAAGTTTGACAGTATTAAAAGATTTTAGTAAATACAAAAATAATTGAGTTTGTTATAATACAACAAGTGCACAAGTAAATTGTGGTTCAAGTAATTGACCTCAATTTGTTGATTGAAATTGAAATACTTGAAAAGCAATGAATTTTGATTGAATTAATGACTATGTAGATTTATGAAATAATTTAGAATGGGCTTGAGCTTTGACCGTAGTAAGTTTATATAAAAGAAATATAAAAGATACAATAAATGCTGATTGAGTTTTTTGAAACCGGAAGCGGAATTCTAGTATGGTATTACAAAAATGATGGGTACAAAGATATTATATTAATCACGATGTGTTCCAGTTTACTATTGTTTTAGAAAATTGATTATGAAATGTGCAAAATTATAGTGCAAGTTATACAGATACAAGTGCTAATGAATGGCGGTATTGAATATGAACTTTTAATCCGTCTAATCGTTCAGTAAAGCTTTATATGAATTGAAATTTAAAAGGTTCTACAACTAGTGCTTCTTGATATGACAAAATAAAATATGATTCTCCTTCAACAATGAAAATTTGATATAATGATACAAATACAGGATATTTTTCTTGAATAATTGATGAAGTTCGCATCTATAACCGTGCTTTATTAGACTCAGAAATCGCTGCACTTTATAATCTGATAAAATAATCAAAAAAACTTGTTATTTTAAAATAGAAATGTTATTTATAGTTTAGTTTTTCTTTACTTATTATATAATTTAAATAAACTACATTAGTGATTATTCACAATTAACTATTCATTATTAACTATTTATGTACTGTCCAAAATGTAAAAGTGAAGATACTAGAGTTCTTGATACAAGAGTTGCTGAAAATGGTAAACTCGTTAAGAGAAAAAGAGAATGTGAAAATTGTTTTCATAAGTTTACTACTTTTGAAAGAATTGAGTTTCCTAAATTTTTCGTGCTTAAAAATAATTGAAAAAAAGAGTTTTATAATAGGGATAAATTAGAGGATTCTATAATAAAAGCTTGTAATAAAAGGTATATAGACTTAGATAAAATAGAGCAGATGATTATAGATTTAGAAAATTCTTGGGCATCAAATAAAAAAGCAATTTCAAGTAAAAGAGTTTGAAAAGATATATTGGAATGATTAAAAAAACTTGATGAAGTAGCTTATATTAGATATGCATCAGTTTATCATAATTTCACAAACAAAGATGATTTTTTAAATTTTATAAACAAAGAATAATAATTCTAAAATTTTAAATTTCTAAAAGTTATAATATTCTAAAATTCTACACTCTTATTGTACTATTAGAGTGAACAATTTTATTGGCTTTGAAAAGCAAAAATAATGTCAAATTTATTTATAAAAAAATGCCACAAAAATAATAAATACTAAAGTCAAGTTGAATTTAGTATTTTTTTTTGATTTTTTATAAAAAAATACTATATATAGTTATATGTTATATTATTTTTTACTACATATAGTTATATTATGAAATTTTTTAAAGCAAAAAAAAGGAACGGGAGCTTTGTTACGTTTGATGAGGCAAAAATAGAAAAAGCAATTGAAAAAGCAATTGTTTCTGTTGGATGAAATGATTTTTCAGAGGTTTCTGCTCTTACAAAAAAAGTTACAAAACTTTTACATAAAAAGATTGGGGAATCTATTCCAAATGTTGAGGATATACAAGATTGTGTTGAAGAAATTTTAATAAAAGAATGACATGATAAAGTTGCTAAAGCTTATATAATTTATCGTCAAAAAAGAAATGAATCAAGAACTAGTAAAGATGTAGCTGTTGATGTATGAAATACAATGCAGGAATATCTAAATAGATCTGATTGGAGAGTAAATGCTAATGCAAATTCTTGATATAGTTTGGGATGATTAATTCTTAATGTATCTTGAAAAATTACAGCTAATTATTGGTTAAGCTATATTTACCCAAAAGAAATAGGAGAATTACATAGAAATTGAGATTACCATATACATGATTTAGATATGTTTTCTGGTTATTGTGCTGGTTGGAGTTTAAGACAACTTTTAGAAGAATGATTTAATTGATTACCAAATAGATTAGAGTCTGCACCACCAAAAAATCTACAATCTGTTGTAAATCAGATGATTAATTTTTTATGAACTCTGCAAAATGAATGGGCTTGAGCTCAAGCATTTTCAAGTTTTGATACTTATTTAGCACCTTTTATACACAAATATAAAAGACATGTAGAAAAAGAATTAGAAGAAATAAACGCAAATTTTGGTAGTGAAAAGGAAAAGAAAAAATATATTTATGATAAGACTTATGGATATGTTGTTCAACAAATGCAAAATTTTATCTTTGGTTTAAATGTACCGTCTAGATGGGGAACTCAAACTCCTTTTACAAACATAACTCTTGATTTACATTGTCCAGATGATTTAAAAGATAAAGCTTTATTCTTGGGTTGAATAAATGAATGATACTATGAGAAAAAATATGGAGAATTACAAGAAGAAATGGATATAATAAATAAAGCATTGATTGAAGTATATACTGCTTGAGATGCAAAAGGAAATGTATTTACTTTTCCAATACCAACTTATAACATAACAGAAGATTTTGATCGGAATAGTGAAATAGTTAATTGAGTATTTGAAATGACAGCAAAATATGGAATTCCTTATTTTCAAAATTTTGTATGAAGTCAATATAAAAAGGGAAAAGATAAAAATTGAAAAACTATTAAAGTAAGAAATGAAGATGCTTATACTCCTGGAGCAGTTAGAAGTATGTGTTGTAGATTACAACTTGATTTGAAAGAACTATTAAAAAGATGAAATTGACTTTTTGGATCAGCTGAAATGACTTGAAGTATATGAGTTGTAACTATAAATATGGCAAGAATAGGGTATAGTAATAAATGAGATATGGATGCTTTTAAATCAAGACTTTTATATCTTATGAATCAAGCTAAAACTTCTTTAGAATTAAAAAGGAAAGAATTAACTAAATGGTTAGATTTATGACTTTTCCCATACACAAAGAGATATTTACATAGTTTTAGAAATCATTTTTCAACTATTTGAATTAATTGAGTAAATGAAGCAATATTAAATTTTACAAATGGTAAAGATGATATATCAACAAAACATTGAAAGAAAATGGCTCTAGAAATTATGGATTTTATGAGAACACAATTAAAACAATACCAAGAAGAAACATGAAATTTATATAATTTAGAAGCTACACCGGCAGAATGAACTACTTATAGATTTGCTCGTGAAGATAGAAAACAAATTCCAGATATAATACAAGCATGAACTGAAAAAGCTCCTTATTATACAAATTCTACTCAATTACCTGTTTGATTTACAGATGATGCATTTGAAGCTCTTGATTATCAAGATGAGTTACAATGTAAATATACAGGAGGAACAGTTTTACACCTTTATATGGGAGAAAAAATTACTGATTGAGAGGCTTGTAAGAATCTAGTAAAGAAAGTTTTGGAAAATTATAGATTACCTTATATTACTATAACTCCAACATTCTCTATTTGTCCAAAGCATGGTTATATTTCTTGAGAACATGATTATTGTCCAAAATGTGATGAAGAAATTGGATATACATGAGAAAAACAAGATAAAGAGACTAGAAAAATATATACAGCAAAGAAGTCTAGTTTATTAAATTAATTTTTTATTTTTTAACTTTTATTATTATGGTAGCACCTGCAACAAATTTAGATAAAACTAATTTACAAAGAACTAAATGTGAAATTTATACAAGAGTTATGTGATATTTTAGACCAGTTACTAATTTCAATACTTGAAAAAAATCAGAATTTTATTCAAGAACATATTTTAATGAATGAAAAAGTTTTAATTCAAATTTTATAGATTGTTATTCTTGCAAAGAATGTTAATTTCAGCCATACAAAAAACCACATTACTAGATTATCCATGAAAAGTAGCTTGTATAATATTTACTACTTGATGTAATTTAAGGTGTGGTTTTTGTTATAATAGTGAATTTGTACTACCTGAAAAAATTAAAGAAATACAAGATTTTATTCCTGATAATATATTTTTCAATTTTTTGAAAACAAAAATCTGAAAACTTGATTGAGTTGTAATTTGTTGATGAGAACCTACAATTAATAAAGATTTATATGATTTTTGTAAAAGTATAAAAGAATTATGATTTTTAGTTAAACTTGATACAAATTGACAAAATCCTAAAATTTTAAGAAAATTATTAGATGATAAATTAGTTGATTATATTGCTATGGATATAAAATGAGATTATTCCAATATAGAAGAATTACTTTGAGTTAAAATTGATAAAAATATTTATTTAGAAAGTATAGATATTATTATAAATTCAGACATAGATTATGAATTTAGAACTACTTTGGTAAAAAATTATCATTTTTTAAATGTTTTTGAAGAAGTAGTAAAACAGATTTCGTGAGCAAAAAAATATGCTATACAAAATTATAAGTGATGAAAAACTTTAGATAAAAATTTTATGTGAGAAAGTTTTACAAGTAAAGAACTTTTAGAATTTAAAAAAGTTTGTTTAAAATATATCAAAAAATGTGAGATAAGAATGTAATAAAGATATTATGGGGATGTATTAATAAGGGGAATGATTTAATCATCTTTATTTATGATATATCTATTTTTTCTTTCTTCGATAATTTTTAGTTTCTTTTCTTTTATCAATGATATAAATTTCTGAGGATTAGGTATAAAATAAAGTTTTTTAATATTTTCAATATTTTCTGCTTGTTGCTGTTCTATAATTACAACTCAATAATTAAATATATTTGCAATTAATCAATGAGAAACAGAATCTATACTCATTACTCTATAGATATCTAATATTTCTATATCATCTTTTAATAGTAATGTTGATCTAATAAAAATAATTTCTTCATTGGTTATTATTATAAGTTTGTTCATGTATTCTATAACATATACGATAAATCATAAAAAAGCATAATTTAGTAATATAAAACAAAAAGCAAAAACTATATAATTAATAGATGTTATATCTACAGAAATAATGGCTCAGTATTTGAATAGTAACCAGTATAGAAAAAATGAAATAATAATAAGAAATATAAATTTGGCAATTTTAAATAAAAGAAGTATAAAATGTCTTCTTATTATTATATAATTTTCATATTTTTCTATATAATGTACCATATTATAATAATGTTAATATTAAGATAACTGATATTACTGTAAGAGTTATGAAAAAAAAGGAAATTATACTCATAATAAATAAATAATTTTTATGTAGATACAAAATTCATATATTATTTATATATTTATTTGTTAGATATCTTAATCTTTTATTTACAAATATATATACAACTGATATGAATATAATATAGGAGATTATATAGATTATTTTAACAAGCATATTTTTTATACAAGTAGTAAATATAGCTTTATTATATAAAAAAAAGAAGATAAGTAAAATACTTTTTTATACTAAATTTTTGATGTTTTACGATATTTTATTATAATGAAATATGATTATATAATAATAACAATATATTTATGAAATTTAATTTAGATAACTTAGTTTTGGAATATAATAAGCTTGAAGAAGAATTAGCTAAACCAGAGGTTTTTAAGGATCAAAAGAAAGTTAAAGAAGTAGCTTTAAAAAAGAAACAGTTAGAGGAATCAGTAACTTTATATAAAGAGTATAAAAAAATAAATAAAGCTTTAGAAGAAGCAGTTGATATGATAAATACACCTGATTTAGAAATGAGAGAATTAGCATTGATGCAAAAAGAAGAATCAGAATTAGCAATTGAGGCATTGGAAGAAAAGTTGAAATTGGCATTACTTCCAAAAGATCCAAATGATGAAAAAAATATAATAGTAGAAATCAGGGCTTGAACTGGTTGAGAAGAAGCTGCTTTGTTTGCATGAGAATTAGCTCGTGCTTATTTAAGTTTTGCTACAGAATTATGATATAAAGTAGAAATTGATGAACAAAGTGACGCTGACTCAGGGGGAATAAAAGAAATGATATTTGAAATAAAAGGAGAATGAGCTTATAGTAAATTTAAATATGAATGATGAACTCATAGAGTACAAAGAATTCCAGAAACAGAAAATAAATGAAGAGTTCATACTTCTGCTATTACAGTTGCAATTCTTCCTGAAGTTGATGAAGTAGATATAGAAATAAAATCAGAAGATATTGAAATGAGTTTTTGTAGAGCCTCTTGAGCTGGATGACAACATATAAATAAAACAGATAGTGCTGTTCATCTAAAACATATTCCTACTTGAATAGCTGTATTTTGTCAGGATGGTAGAAGTCAACATAAAAACAGAGAAAAAGCTTTTCAAATTTTAAGAAGTAAGTTATATGCTTTTGAAGAAGAAAAAAGATCAAAAGAAATTTGAGATACTCGTTTAGCTCAAGTTGGATCATGAGATAGAAGTGAAAAAATCAGAACATATAATTTTCCACAAGATAGAGTTACTGATCATAGAATAGGGCAAAATTTTTCCTGACTTCCTATAATTATGACTTGAAGATTATGACCTATTATAGATGCATTAGCAGTTGCAGATCAAACAGAACAATTAGAAAAAGCTAGTAGATGTAGTTAGTAAGTATAATATAATTTTTTGACAAAAAATGTATGGTACAAATCTGAACAAGGGAAGAATATTATAAAAGAAAAGGTGATGTGGGTATTTATTGAAAAGATAATTGTCCTTTTTGTGATATAGAAAATCAAAAATGACAAATTGTTTGGGAATGAAAAAATTGGTTTTTAATTCATAATATGTTTCCGTATTCTTGAACTGAAAAACACATTATGGCAGTTCCATATGAACATAAACTTTATTCCACAGATTTAAATGATGAAGAATTACTTGAAATGAAAGATATATATAAATTTGTAAAAGAGTATTTTTGAGATGAGAAGTATTTTTCTTGTACTAGAGAATCAATAGCAAATAGAAGTGTAGAACATATTCATATGCATTTTATTCCTGGTAAATTACAATGAAAGTATATTAGAAAGATGCTTGAAAATCAATGATTTCCAATAGTACAGGAACTTGATACTACAAAAAAGATATTTTAATTTTCTAACAATAATTTATGCAAAACAATATGAAAAAGAATATAGAATGTAGAATACAGAATGTAAGACAAAGATTAAAGACTATAAATAAAATACAAAACCTTAGTAAATCAAGCAAAGTTTGATTTACTCTAGTAGAACTAATAGTGGTAATTACAATCTTAGCAATCTTATGAACAATAGCTTTTTTATCATTTCAAAATTATACACAAAATTCAAGAGACTGAGTAAGAATAGCAGATATGAATAATATAAATAAATGACTTGTGCTATTTCAACTAAAATGATGAACATACCCAAAACCAGATAATTCTGTATCAATCTCGGCTAGTTGAACAACGATATGATATCAATGATTTGCCTGAGAAAACGTATCAAGAATAATAAATACAAATAAAATAATCACAGATCCACTAGATAATATACCATATGTCTACTATACAAATGTAACAAATACAACATACCAATTACTATGATACTTAGAATGAAGTTCATTAATACAAAATAATCTCATAAATACAACATATGCAACAATAAACTATGATAAAAGATATCCAAAAGTATTATGAAATATTCTAGGAATACTACTAGATACATCAAATAATCCAATATCAACAAATATAGATTTATTTCAAACTCAAAATTGAATAACATATAAATCATTTGTATCAAATACAACTGTAAAAACACTAAGTTGAGTAGAATTATGATGACCACTTATAACTTTATCAAGAAGTTTAAAATTTGAATCACCGATAACTTGTCCAGAATGATTTATAAAAGTACAATGAAATGAGGAATTTATGCAACCTGGATTTTGTGTAGCAAAATATGAGATGTCATATATAGATGTAGATACACCAAATAGTAGGTGATTTAATAATACACCAGACTGGAATACAGTATCATTTACAGGAGTAAAAGTTCCTGTATCAATTTCTTGAAGATATCCGATAGTAGATATAACTCAACAACAGGCAATCGATGCATGTAAAAGTATGTGAGAATGATATCATCTGATAACAAATAATGAATGGATGACTATAGCGAGAGAGATTGAAAAAAATCAAGTAAATTGGTCAGGTAACTCTATATGAAATTGATATATATATAATGGTTTATCAAATGATAGTAAATGATGTTATTGAAACACAAAAGCTATATATTCATTATCTAGAACTCGGTGAGCAAAAACTTGAGTATGAAATACTTGAACTTGAGTAACTACTTGTGATCCTTATAGAAAACATACACTTTTAAATTGAGAAGTTATACGGGATTTTGCTGGTAATTTATGGGAACATGTAAATAAATTAAATACTATAGATTGAGTATATTATAATTTATGAAAAACAAGTATTAATTGAAGTTCATCTTGAACATTTTGGGATGATGATGGGATTCTTAATTCTATTGATGATATGAAAAAATATTGATCAAATCTATGATTATGAATTTCAGCTGGTATGTGAAATTTTCAAAATACAGATTGAGAAGATAATAATATTTTTGTTCGTTGAGCTCATGCAGCTGGACAAGCTCGTACAGGTATTTTTTCACTTAGATTAGGTTGGAGTGAAAATGGATTTGATGATTATGTAGGTTTTCGTTGTGCTAAGTAATGAAATAGAATATTTATTTGATTAATAATTAAATACAAGATTTTTGTTAAAAATCTTGTATTTTTTGGATATTTTTTTACAAAAAAGAAAAGAGCCATAAAAAATTGCTTTTTGAATAAAAATCAATAAAATTGGGCAAATCCTTAATCTAATTACTAATCTCTAACCCATTTAATTTATGACAAAAAAAGAAGAACATTATGGTGCTGAGGATATACAAGTTTTAGAATGACTTGAACCAGTAAGAAAGAGACCTTGAATGTATATTTGATCTACTGATGAAACATGATTACATCATCTTGTTTGGGAAATCGTTGATAATTCTATAGATGAGGCAATGGCAGGGTTTTGTGATGAGATTACAGTTACTATTTGAACTGATTGATCATGTATGGTTGAAGATAATGGTAGATGAATTCCAACTGAAATTCATTCAAAAACTGGTAAATCTACACTTGAAACTATTCTTACAGTATTACATGCTTGAGGTAAATTTGGTGGTAGTGGTTATAAAGTATCTTGAGGTCTTCATTGAGTTTGATCAAGTGTTGTTAATGCACTATCAACTAAATTAGAAGCATGGGTACATAGAGATTGAAAAATCTTTTATCAAGCTTTTGAAAGATGAATTCCTGTCGAAAATGCAAAAGAGATATGAAAAACAAAAAAAAGATGAACAATTATCAAATTTTTTCCTGATGATACTATTTTTAAAGAATCAATTGTATTTAGTAATAAGACAATAGTAAATAGACTTAGACAACAAGCATATCTTACAAAATGAATAAAAATTAATTTTTTAGATGAGAGAACTGATTATAAATATAGATTCTTTTTTGAAGGATGAATCAGATCATATGTAAATTTTTTAAATAAAAATGAAGATGCTATTTGAGAAGTTTTTTATGTAGAAAAAGAAAAAAATGATATAAATGTAGAGGTTGCAATGCAATATAATAAAGAATTTTCAAATAATATTATTTCTTTTGTAAACAATATACATACTCCTGATGGATGAAGTCATATGGTATGATTTAGAACAGCTCTTACTAGAACTATAAATAGATATGCTCGTGATAAATGAATTTTAAAAGAAAAAGATCAAAATCTGACAAATGATGATGTTGTTGAATGACTTACTTGTGTTATTTCAGTAAAAGTTATAGATCCTCAATTTGAATGACAAACTAAATCAAAACTAGGTACTGCTGAAGCTAGATGAGCTGTTGATTGAGTTTTTGGTGAGAAATTTATGGAATTTTTAGAAGAAAATCCAGGAGAGGCAAAAAATATATGTGAAAAAGTATTTTTAGCTGCAAAAGCTAGATTAGCTGCAAGAGCTGCAAGAGATACAGTTATCAGAAAATGAGCTTTGGAATGAATGACTTTACCTGGTAAATTAGCTGATTGTTCTAGTCGTGATCCAAAAGTATCAGAATTATACATAGTCGAAGGAGATTCGGCTGGTGGTTCTGCTAAACAATGAAGAAATAGAGAAATACAAGCGATACTTCCACTAAGAGGTAAGATCCTAAATACAGAACAAGCAAGAATAGATAAGATTTTTTGAAATAATGAAATTAAAAGTTTGATTATAGCTATTTGAACTTCTATTTGAGAAACTTTTGATATAAATAGACTTAGATACCATAGAATAGTTATAATGACAGATGCCGATGTTGATGGAGCTCATATAAGAACTTTGATTATGACTTTCTTTTTTAGATATCTAAGAGATTTAATTGACGGATGATATATCTATATTGCTCAACCGCCTCTTTATAGATTGGCTAAATGAAAACAAAGTTGGTATGTATACTCAGATGAAGAAAAAGAAAGACTTATGGCTGAACACAATATAGTTTGAGAAAATATACAAAGGTATAAAGGTCTCTGAGAAATGAATCCAGAACAATTATGGGAAACAACAATGGATCCTTCAGTTAGAAAAATGTTCAGAGTAACTGTTGAAGATGCTACAAAGGCTGATGAGATGTTTAAAATACTTATGTGAGATGAAGTAGCCCCAAGAAGAAGATTTATCCAATCAAGAGCTAAATCAGTTAAAAATCTGGATGTGTAAAATAAAAAGCCTTTGAAAATATTCTCTAAATAACTTATAATCAAATTAATATGTTATCAAAAGACGAATTAATAAACTTTTTAAAATCAGATGAAATCAAGGCTATACTAAAGGAAATTTGAGTAGAGCATTTATTTCTTGTTTGATCATTTTCAAGATGAGAAAATACAGAAAATAGTGATTTGGATTTAGTTTATCAAGAAAATAAAAAAGTTAGAGTTGGATGAATTAAATTTTTAAGAAATAAGTCAATATTGGAGGATAAATTAAAGTTAAAAATAGATTTAATTGAGGAAAATTCAGTTAATAAACATTATAAAAAGTATATTGAATTAGATAAAAGAATTATTTTTTAATTATTCTTTGTATGAAAGTACTAATTTCTTCATTAAATGTGATTTTAGATTCTATAGATAGGATAGAGGAGTATATTATAGGATTAGATTTTGATAAATTTATTGAAGATAATAAAACTTTTGATGCTGTTTTGATGCAATTACAACATATATGAGAAACAACAAAAAGTACAGTTGAAAAGTTCTGAGACATAGAGTGATTACCTATAAAAGAGATGATAGGACTTAGAAATTTTATTGCACACGATTATCTTTGAATAAGTAAAAAGATAATTTGGGAAACTGTAGTATCAGATTTACCTGAAATAAAAATTATATTAATTGAGAAAATTAATAAAAATAGTTTATAAAAGCCTTTGAAAAAGGCTTTTTGTATAATTAATAAATAAGAATATGAATAAAATTATAAATTACTGTGCAATAGTTATTATATGTTTATTGATTTCAAGCTGTAGTATTGACTGGAATGACAAACAAGCTGATTTACTAAAAGAACAAAATAATAAAATATTAGTTCTTAATAAGACTATAGAAGAATTAAAGGATAAAAATAAGCAAAACTGTTTAAATCATTATGATCAAATTAAAAAAGAGATAGTTGAAAATAATAAAGAAGGGTATACCACTATATATGATTTGATTGAAGTTTTTTATAGTGAGTCAATCAATGAGTGTATATTTACGAGTTATGTAAGGGATGATTTTTTTAAATATAGTTGAAAAGGTGCATATAAATATTGAGTTAGTATAACTAATTGAAAAGCTTTTATTGGTTGTAATAATAATAAAGAATGAGATTGTGATATTTTTGATAATAAAATTAAAGAGTTAAAAAAATAATATGAAAAAATTTATTTTCGAACATTCAGATATTATATATTTTATTATTTGAGTTTTATCTTGATTCTGAGTAAATATTATTACAAATGAAATTGAACTTAATATTTATTTTGGATTTGAATTTACTTTTCTTTGAATAATATTGGCTATATACTTAAAATCTTTGTTATGAAAATTTAATAAATTTGAATATTTTATTATACATTGAAGCTGGGAAAAAAGAATATTTAATGAATTAGAAACTCTGATATGCACAAATACTGATGAATATCAATTGATTTTATGAGATGTGGTTGTTTCTAATTTTTCTCAACCTTGGATAGATTATGCAGATATGGAACATAATGAATCTATAAAATTAACTTTAAAGAAAAACGGAACTATTATTAATGAATTTACTTGGTTAAAATTAGATTGATATAGAGTTTTTATGCCTATTCCTGAATATGATTCTAAAAATAATTTTTACTATTTTAATAAAAACTCATTAAAATATAATATGATGTGTAAAATATGAGAATATTGAAATGAAGATGATAGTTTTGAAGAACTTTTTTTAAGAGTCTGAATTAAAATTATATAACAAAATTAATTATGAATTTTTTTGATGAATTAATTTCTTTATGTTTAAATTATTGGTATATATGTTTACTTATAATTTTAATTATATCGGCTCTTTTAAATGATTTAAAAAGTAAAAAATCTGAAAGGTTTTTCTCTAGTTGGGAAAAAATTAGACAAGATGCACTGAATTACTATTGAAATTATTGTTCAAAGTGTTGAATATCAGATAACTTACAAGTTCATCATAAAATTCCAAGGACATTATGATGAACTGACAATATAAATAACTTAATAGTTTTATGTAAGGATTGTCATGAAGAGGAGCATTGATATAAATTTGATGATTCTCAAACGAATTCAAAAAGTATTACTAGTAAAAATATGAGTAAAATTAATAAAGCTATAATTAATAATGAAAAACTTACTATTATTTATAATAATACTTTTAAATGAGAAACTGTTAAAAGAGAAATTAAACCTATTGAATTATATAAGCAAGATTATGTTTCTAGATTTTGAAACTCTTGATTTCATTGGACTGTAAGAGCTTTTTGTTATTTAAGAAATTGAGAAAGAAATTTCCAGATTAGAAAAATTAAAGAGATTTTATAATTATTTTTTAATTTATATATATGTTTACAATTAACTGAACAGGAACTACTCTTTATTGAAAATCAGATTATAATACTAGTGATTGATCTTATATTTCAACTAAATGGTTTGTATTTGCATGGATCCCAATTATTCCATTATGTTCATATAAAGTAGTTCCTTGAGAATATAAAGGATACATTATTTATAATAATCAAAAATTTCTTATGAAAAATGTTCCAATGCATTGGAAACAAATAAAAAAAACATATACCAAAATGTTTATTATTATTAGTATAATATTTATTATATTTTTTGTTTTATATTATATAAATAATATTTATTAATATTTTAATTAGTTTTATATGACTACATATAATAAAAATTTTAAAGATTCAACTTTTATTTGATAGGTTTGTATATATTATTTATACAATAATGAATTTTTATAAAAAATTATTAAGAACTCTAATAAACTTATATGGCTTTTAAATAAGCCATTTTATTTTGCATAAAAACAAAACAAAAACAATTTTAATATTCGTCAAGTTATATTTTTGGCTTATATTTTCAATAAAAGATATAATATATATGTATCGGCGAATGCTCTTTTACATTTTCTTACTAACCTAGATGGGTACTACCAAACCTAGTAGATATCCCTAAGTAAAACAATATTGTTTTACTTTACACAAAATAATTAAAATAAAAATAAAAACAGGTGTTATATAATAAAATAAGTCATATCCATCTTTTTCAAATTAATTTTTTACGAAAAGTTGATTTAAAAAAGATGGATATAATCTATTCAAAAGTTCACCTCAAGTATATAAAAATTTTACTAAAATAAAAACAAAAGAGCCAGGTGAACTTTGCTCTATAAAAATCACCCAAAGGATAGTAAGAAGTTATAGATATAAGTTCTTTTGAATCTTTATTTATAACAAACAGAAATAAGGGTTATTTCTAAAAAATAAAATCCTTTTTCCCCTAGATATTATACTTATTATTTGTATAACCTAGGCATGAGAAACTGGATTATACAAAAAGCTAAGTCACTTCTACCAAGAAAACTTAGCTCATTTTTTTGTCTGCATGATTTTATAATTATAATTCCTACTTTGTAGGAATTTTTTCTTGCAGAAAAATAAAAATAATATCTAATACCATAGAAATTAACGATAATTTTACTACTTAAGTATAATTTTTATGGGGTAAATAGAAAAAAGTCTTTACTTTTCTAACAAAAGATATAAAATATCAAGGATTTTTTTAGTATTTATAAAAATGATATGTTTAAAAGAAATTTATATCTCAGTAAGATTTTGGCAGAATTAGATAATAAACAAGATATTCTATTTTTAGTTTGAGCTAGACAAGTTGGGAAGACTTCACTACTTAAAAGTTTGATAGAATTCAATTATATCAAAGAAGAAGAAACTTTGTTTTTGTATTGAGATAAATTATTAGAATTAGGTCTTTCAAAATCAATAGATCTTGAAATCCTTGTTTTTAATAAAATAAATAGAGAACAATTAAAATTTCTTATTATTGATGAAGCTCAATATATAAAAAATATAGGACTTATTTTGAAGATATTTATTGATCAAGTAAGAAAATGAGATTTTAATTTCAAAATTATAGTGACATGAAGCTGAAGTTTGGAAACTTTTAGAGGGATTACTGACAGCTTAATCGGAAGAAAAAAAATTATTCAAGTACATTCTTTAAGTTTTATGGAATTTTTAGAATATAAGCAATTTGATATAAAATCTGTTCAAGTCATTTCTTTAGAAAACAAAAATATATTAAATGCTTATTTAGATGAATTTATAAGTTATGGCTCATATCCAAGAGTTGTTATGGAAAATTCTTTGGAAAAGAAGCTAGAGATTCTAAATAATTTGTATAATGATTATATATATAAGGATATTTGATTTTATTTAAAAGAAGATGAAGTTATTTCATTTGATAAATTTTTAAAATATGTGTCTACTTGAGTATGTTCATCAGTTGCAGTTGATAAAATTATATGAGATTTGTGAATTTCCAAAAGATTGGCAGATAAGTTTTTATTTTTAGTAGAAAATACTTTTGTTATCAATCTTGTTCCTGCTTTTTTCCAAAATAAACAAAAAGAACTATCCAAGGCAAAGAAAATATATTTTTCAGATTTAGGTTTTTTGAGAAAAGTTTTAGGAATTTCATTTATAGCTTGAGATGTAAGATGAAAGTTTATAGAAAATTTTGTTTTTATGGAAATATTGAAATATAAATCAGATTTAGAAAATATTTATTATTACGGAAAAAAATCTCAAAGTGAAATAGATTTTATTTTGCAAAACGAATTTAGCGGAAAAATCTTTCCAATAGAAGTAAAAACAGGATCAAAAGATAATATTCCTATAATTTTTAAATCTTTTCTAGAGGATTATAGAGAAAAAATAGGAAATTTTTATCTTATCAATAATGATATTTGTAAAATGAGAGAAGTATGAAAAAAACAATTAAAAGTAATTTCTTATTTGAATTTATTTGTAGAATTTTATGCAGGACTTGATTTTTATAATGATTAAAGTTACTTTTTGTAGTTTTTCTTTATAAAATAATTTGCAATATTTTAGAATATACTATAATATAAGTATATATATTTTATAATACACTCTAAAATATGGAAAGAATATTAAAGTATTCAATTGAGAAAATTTCATTAGTTTCATTGGATTATAAGAGGTATCTGTACAATGATTTAGTAGATATAAATGAAAAAATAGTGTGAGTTGTATGATTAAGATGAGTTTGAAAGACTACTTTATTGTTACAGATAGCAAATAAAAACAAAGAAAAATCAGTTTATTTTTCGATGGATAGCGTATTTGTTAAATGAAAAACTATATTTGAAATAGCAGAGGAACTTTATAATAATTTTGGTTTTAGATATTTTTTTATAGATGAAATTCATAAATATAAAAACTGGGAACAAGATTTAAAAACTTTAT
The DNA here is from genome assembly GCA_002412935.1 of Patescibacteria group bacterium UBA5194. Lineage (GTDB taxonomy): Bacteria > Patescibacteriota > Gracilibacteria > BD1-5 > UBA6164 > Altimarinus. The sequence goes on from DHWA01000054.1 coordinate 24,888, forward strand.
ATGATTTCTTTGATGATATAAAAATATATTTTTCTTGAAGTTCTTCTATTGATTTGATTAAATGAAACTATGATTTATCAAGAAGATGATTGCTTTTTCACCTAAATAAATTTTCATTTAGAGAGTTTTTGTATTTAAAATACAAATTATCACTAGAAAATATAAAATTAGATGTTTTACTTAAAGATTACAAAAATTTATCACTTTCTATTTACACAAAAGAAAACAAAATTTGAAAGTATTTTAAAGAGTATCTTTCTTTTTGAGAGCTTGGATTTGCTTTTAATACAGAAGAAAAGTATTATAACGATAAATTTTGAAATATAATAAATAAAATAATTTATGAAGATATATCATCTTTTTATAATTTAAAAACTGAAAATATTAATTATTTTTTTGAAATTCTAAAATTTATTGCAAACTCATCTCCATCAGATATAAATTATTCAAATATTGCGAAATTATTGCACACAACACCTGATACAGTAAAATTTTATATAAATATACTTTCAGAAATAGGACTTATAAATATTTTTTGAGTTGAATGAAAAATCTCAGTAAATCTTAGAAAAACTAAAAAGATTATGTTTGAATTAACTGCATTTTTACAATATTTTTCTGATAATCTAAACACTGAAAATACTATATGATCTATAAGAGAAAGTTTTGTTATATCTATGTTAAATAAATTTTGAAAAGTATTTTATCCAGAAAAATGAGATGTACTTTTTGTTTATGATAAAAATAAATATGTATTTGAAATATGATGAAAAAATAAGACTTTTAAGCAGATTAAAAATATAGAAAATTCTTTTTTGATTAAAGATGACATAGAAATAGCAAAAGAAAGAGAAATTCCTATTTGGTTATTATGACTTTTATATTAAAAAAATATTAATTATGAAACTACTAAAAATACTAATTACATTTTTAATTCTTCTTATTTTCAGCAAAACTTTTGCTTATTATTATGATGAATACAAAGATTATGATAAATCTATAAGAATCAATACTTTTTCAATGAAGCTTAGTTATTATGAATTGTGAAAAAAGATATGAACAATGGATGTATCAACAGGTGATCAAGCTCATCCAACTCCACTTGGAAGATTTAAAATAAGTACAAAAAGTAAATCTATGCTTTCTAAATCAGCTTGAAAACTTATGTCATATCGGATGGAATTTTTAGACTGAATTTATTGAATTCATGCTCTTCCTGAAGATTACAAATGAAATCTAGATACAACTTCAACTATTTGATCAGAAGCTGCTGGCTGATGTGTCAGGCTTGAAAAAAAAGATGCAAAAAAGTTATATGAATGGGCAAAGAAATGAACTTATGTACTTATTGCTTATGATAAAGCAGAATATGCATCAAAAGATGATGAAAAAGTTATTAAAAAATATTTTGAATATATAAATACAGGGAACTACAAAGAAGCATATAACCTAAAAGCAGATAAAAGATTAGGTTTTAGCGAATTTAAAAAAATATATAAATGATTGAATATTAAAATAAAAAATATAGAAAAAAACAAAAATTTAGATTTCATTGTAAAAACAGAGATTTATAAAAATAATAAGCTTATAAAAAGAGGAATATCGGTTTTTCAAGTTTCAGTTTGAAAAATAATAAAATCCTATTCTTTAAAATAGTGCAGTAAAATAAAGATATTTACGAAAAACAATTTTATTTTATAAAAACACATCGAAATATTTGCATATAAAAAAAATATATAGTAAAATTTATTTACATTAATTATTTTATAACTATATTTATATATGTTTAAATTAAGAAAGGAGTCTAATTATGATTTGTTACATTGGTCTTTATTTATCGCTTGTGCGTTTACTGCTACCTTTAAAATAATGGAAGTAGTATCTAATAAAAGTATGGAAATATTTGCATTTCAACCTGAACTTGCTCAATATTCTGTTTTTGTACAAATGTTTAGTTAAAATTACTTGTACAATATTAAAAGTGTCTTTTATAGGCACTTTTTTTAGTGTCAAAATATTTTGCAAATAAATTTAAAACTGTATAATAAAATTACTTTATTTAATTAATTATTTTAAATATGCTTTGAGTAGTAATACCTATAATTCTAATTTTAGTTCCTATAATATGATTTATCTCTTGACTTATTATTCCTGCAATTATTTTTGATGTATTCTTAATTGCTTTATCTGTTAGAATAGTTAAACCAAATACAGTTAGAACAGTTGAAGTTTTTTGAAAATATAATCGTATTTTAAGACCATGATTAAGTTTTATCATTCCTGTTGTGGAAACTACAAAAGAACAAGTATTGTATAGAATAAATTTTCCAGTTGATGTAGATTGAGTTACAAGTGATAATGTAACAGCTTATATTGGATTAAATGTTATATATTATGTTGATGATGATAAAAATGATACGGAAGAAGGTGCTATTTATAAATCAGTTTATAAAATAGCTGATTCAAGAACTATGATTAAATCTATAATTGATCAAGAATTAAGAGGTATGATAGTTACTTTTAACCATAAAGAGGTTTTTGGTAAAAGAGAAGAAATCTGAAATGAAATAGAAGAAAAACTTAGAGAAAAATTATCAAGTTTTGGTTTTATTTTAGATTCTATACAAGTTAGAGATGTAAAACTTGAATCTTCTGTTATGGCAGCTATGAATAAAGTAGTAGAATCTGAAAAGCTTAAAGAAGCTGCAATGAATCAATGAGAATCAGAGAAGATTATGCAAGTAAAAAGAGCTGAGGCTGAAAAAGAAACAAAGATATTACTAGGGCAAGGTATGGCTGGACAGAGAATGGAAATAGCAAGATGATTTAAAGAATCTGTAGATTTGATAAAATCATCAGATACAAAGCTTGATTGAGAAAAAGTTCTTGCATTTTTACTTGATTCATCTAGAATTGAAACTCTTTGAAATATATGAGATAATCAAAACACAAAATTGATATATTTAAATGAGGATTTAGAATGAAGATGAGCTAAGGCAAGAGATAAAAAATTAATAGCTGGTAGTGATATAATGTAATTTTATAGTTAACCTTCAAAAATATTTATGATAGATCCGACTATTTTTTATATATTACTTTTTTTCTTTTGATTGTTTTTTGGTAGCTTTGCTTCCGTTATAATTCATAGATTAAAGTTTAAAGAATGATGAATTATGATGGGAAGAAGTAAGTGTCCAAAATGTCAAAATACTTTGGGAGTTTTGGATTTGGTACCTATATTGTCATATTTATCAACTTTATGAAAGTGTAGGTATTGTAAAGAAAAAATAAGTATAATCTATCCACTTTTAGAAATATCAACAGGGATTTTATTTTTTCTTGTTTGATTTAAATTAATTGATTTTAATTTAATTTTGGCATTAAATTGATTAGAAATATTTAAATTAGTATATTTTTTATTTCTAGCATTCATTACTATAATTTTTACATTTTATGATATATTATTTTTAGAAATAAATGAATTAATTTTATTTATTTGAATATTTGTATCTTCGTTAGTTGTAATTGCTCAAACTATAAATCCAGATTTTCATATAATTTCTACTTTTGTTTCAAGTTATAGTAGAATTTGATTTAAAGATATGGTTATAACTATTTTTCTATATATATTTATACTGTCTAGTCTTTATATAATAATTTTAAAATGATTAAAAGAATTATATGATGTTTTAATTTTATCTTTTGTTATTTTATTAATTTTTATTTTTAAAAGATATTTATATGTAGATATTTATAGTATTCCTGTTATGAGTTCTATACTATGAGTATTACTTATTTTTTCATTTTTATTTTTCCAAATAATTATTAGCAAAGGGGCTTGGATGTGATGATGAGACTTAAGAATTGCTGTGTTGATGTGACTTATTTTATGAAATAGTTATAGTTTTCCTTGAATTATGTTAGCATATATTTCTTGAAGTATAATATGAATCTTAATTATTGTTATTCAAAAGATAAAAAAAATTAAGGAAGTTACTACTGTTATCCCATTTTGACCATTTTTATGAATTGGATTATTTTTAACGATTCTATTCCAAAAAGAGATAAATAATTTCATAGTTTATTATTTATAACAAATAAAAAGTAAAAGTAAATTTAATTTTTTTTACAAAATAGGTGAAACCGGGTATAATATTATTAGTTTAATTATAAAAACAAAAAAATATGGATGCAAAAAAATTACAAGCTGTTAGAGATTTTGTATTAAATGCTGAAAAATCTTTGAAAAATGCAAAGAAAATATTAAGAGATGTTCTTGAAGAACATGGATTGAGTTTAAATGATGATGATATCAATATAGATTTAGACACAAAATGATTAACTTCTTATAGTAGTGATGATTTTAAAATAGTTGAGTGAGTATTTACTTGAGACGAAATGCTTTGAGTAGATGAACATAAATACCCAGTTCCTGTAAATTATGCATCTAAATCAAGACTTGTTCAATGAGATAGATTAAAACTTACTATAGAGCCAAGTGGTAGAATGCTTTATAAACAAATAAAACCAATTGAAAGAGAATCAAAAGTAGGACTTTTGACAAAAGAACAATGAAAATATCAAGTAATTTCAGAATGATTAACATATAATGTTTTAACTGCTGCTGTTACTCATTTTAAAGCTGAGATATGAGATAGTGTATCAATTATAGTTCCAACCTGAAAACAAGCAAATTTTGCAGCTATTGAATCGGTTATACCTAAGTCTTAATATTAAACAAATCTCTAAAAACTTTCAAAGCTAAATCTTGATCTATAAAAAATGGGCTAGTCGCTACTGTTATAAGACTAGCTTTTTTTATGAGTTTTTGTACTATTTCTTTTTTAAGTTTATAATCTATATAATCAAGTTTTGGTTGAAAAAAATCTAGGTCTAGGTTTAGGATGGTGCTAGGTTGTCATTCTAAGTATAACGAAGAATCCCTTGAGCTTTGTTTTATAATTTTAACAGTGTTTAATGGATCCTTCAATTCATTCAGGATGACAGTTCAAGAGTTTAGTTTATTATTCACTTCATCTAACTCACTCTCACTTCTAATTTGAAACATTTCTTTTATAAGTCAGTCATGAATTGCAGGTTTTATATAATTTCATACATCTACATAATTTGTGTATTCAAAGATTCTTTTTAGATCTTTTAGTTCTTCTTGTTCTAAGTAAATTCATGGATCTCTTAAATCTGTGTGTTCATCTATATGATATAAAGTAGAATTGTTTGATATTATTCAATCAAATCTAGCTTTATGCCAGAAAAAATAAGCATGATTGTGATTATCAAAAAGATATATTTTTTTTTGTCATTCCCTTGAAGAAGGGAATCTTCCTTGTATTTGTTCTAAATTAATTTCATAAAAGTTTTTAAGTCAGGTACAAGATTGTAAATTTCATTTGAAATCATAGTCTTCAAAAACGATTTGATCTCAAAATTTGATGTCGTTTACGTTATTTGTTTTTATAAGACTTGGAACATAAAGCTTTTTATTAGGTCTTTTATTAAAAGAAAAAGCATTGTTTCAAAAAGGAGTGTCTATATAAAAAGATTTAGAGTACATGGAGATTAGATAAAAGAATAAAGACTAAAGATTAGTAAAAGATAATTTGAATTTTTTAAATAGCAAGTTATTATGTAAATAAAGAATAAGAAATAATGAATAAAGAATAACTATGACTAAAGAAAATATAAAAATAATTATATCTTATCTTGATAAATTATTTCCAGATGCCAAAACTGAGCTTTTTTATGAAAATGAATTTCAGCTTCTAATAGCTATTATTATGTCTGCCCAAACTACAGATAAACAGGTTAATAAAGTAAATAAAGTTTTCTTTAAAGTTTTTAAAAATCCAGATGATTGATTAAAATTATGACAAAAGAATATAGAAAATTATATAAAAACTGTATGATTTTATAAAACAAAAGCAAAAAATATTTATAGAACTTGTGAAATTTTATATAAAAATGATTTAAACAATTTTTCTACTGTAGAAAAATTACAAACTTTACATTGAGTAGGTATAAAAACAGCAAAAGTATTTTTAGCTATAACTAAAAACACTCAAGTATTAGGTGTAGATACTCATGTGCATAGAGTATTGAATAGACTTTGAATTGTTAAAACAAAGTCACCATTAGAAACTGATAAGAAAGTAGAAAAGATTCTAAAAAAAGAAGATTTATCAAAACTTCATCATACATTAATATTTTTTTGAAGATATAATTGTACTGCAAGAAATCCTAAATGTGATTTGTGTGATTTAAAGCAAATTTGTAAGTATTATAAAAAGGTAATTTTAATAAAAAATAAATAATAATAAAATATTACAGTTTTTATATAAAAAGCATTGACTTTTATTTGACATATTTTTTAAAATATATTAAGATATTATAGATAGTTAATTTCTTAATTAATAAAAACTATGGATAAAATAAAAATTAATACACAAATATTAGATGATGTACCTAATATTAATACTTCAGATGATGAAAATAAGAACGTATGATCAATCACTTTAAGTGAAGAATCATTAACAGATAAAATTTCAGAAACAAATAATAACACCTCTATTATCCCTTTAAATGAAGAATTATCAAATGATAAGACTGAACAATTAGAAGATAATGTAAATCAAGATAATATTCAAGAACAAGATTGAGATGATGCTGTAATACCAAAAACATTTGTAACAATTAAAAAAGAACCAATTAAAAGTTCTACAAATGTGATTGACGAAGAAAAAGAAGAAGTAGTTTGAAAAAAAATAGTTAAAGATTTATTTATGAATTATGATTCAGATTTTCATAAAAATGAAAAAACAATAATGCAAAGAATTAGGTTATTTAAGATGACACCAAGAACTCGTACTTGATTTGTTGTTGTTTCAACTGTTATTACTTTGTCTATTGTAGCTATAATGATGAAAATAGACCCAAAAAATCAATCTATAGATAATTATAAAGCAAATTTACTCTCATTATTATGACAAAAAACTAATACAATAATTGTAGATACTCCACCACAAGTCTTAAATGAAAATATTTGAGAAATAGAAACTCCAACACAAACATGAACTACAGGTACATGAATAGTTGAGGAGCAAACACAAACAGGAACTACAAGTACATGAATAGTTGAGGAGCAAACACAAACAGGAACTACAAGTACATGAATAATTGAGGAACAGACACAGACTTGAATTACAAGTACTTGAGTTATTGAAGAAGAAAATCTAATAAAAGAAAAATGGTTAACTGTAAAACCAGATATAATTATAACAGAAGATGGAAGTACTGAATATATGTATAAATGACAATCTTTTTCTAAAGAAGCATTGCAAGAAGAATTAAAAAAAGATGTAAAAGCCGAAATAGATAAAAAAACAAAAGATTATTTAAATAAACTTTATATAGAAAATTAAAAAATTAAATTAATAAAAAAAATACCAATCAGGTATTTTTTTATTTTTAATGGTATCCCCAGCAGGAATCGAACCTACATCTACCCCTTAGGAGGGGGTTGTTCTATCCGTTGAACTATGAGGACAAGAAAAGATTAATTTATGGTTTTAATCTTTTATATATTTATTATACATTCACAAACCAAATTACAATTCCAATAACTATAAGAACAAGTATAAATACTATAAGTATATTGTTTGTTCACTTTTCATATTTTAAATCTCTTACAAGTTTATGTCTATCATGTTTTAAATCAGTTAATTCTTTTGATAAAAAATCCTTTGATTCTTCAAGCAGAAATTGTGATTTTTTAAATTCTATTAAAGAAATAGAATTTTTTGCTATTTCTTCAGCTCTTCATAATCTTACCGATAGATCTTGTATTAAAGAATCTTTTTTATTTAATTCATTTTTTAAATCTGTATAAATATTATCTAAAATACTTAAAGATTTTTCATTTGTTACTTCATTTTCTATAAAATCAGTTTCTATATTTTTTTTCTCTTTTTTTGTAGGTAGGATAATTTCTTGATTACTTTCTCAAACATTTCTTAACTTATTTATATCTTCTTCATTTACATATACAGTTTTTCCGTCTTTTTTAATTCTTATTTTACCAGATTTAATATATCTATCTATACTTCTTGTAGACATATTTAGTAATTCAGAGGCTTCTTTTCTTGTTAATTTATACATTTTTAAGTAATTATGTTATAAATTTGTAAAAAAATAATATTAAAATTATCTATTAAAATATTCAGTTAATTCAGGAACAACTTGTTTTTTTCTAGATAATCTATTTTTTAAATTTGCTAGATTATTTTCGACTTTTGTATTAAAAATTTCTTCAACAATTTTACTATCAATTCAATCAAGTACTATTGTAGTATTATTTTCTCAAAAGATATCAACAACACTAAGCATAATAAATTCTAGAGAAGAATCTTCTTTTATTTTTTTAAGTCATTTTAATATCTCATCTTTTCTTCAAAGTGCATAACTTGGATTTACAGTTTCTAGAGTTCAAACTCATAGTTTTTTTCAAGCAACTTCAAATTCTTTATAATCATATTTTATAAGACTTTCAATATCTAAGTCTCATAAATCAGATTTAGCTTCAAATAAAGGATTAATAAATTCTTTGAAATCATTTATTTGTGTTATATTTTTTAATTCTTCGGCGATTATTGTATCTTCTTTAGTTGTTGTTGCTGATCTAAAAAGTAGACTATCTGATAAGATTGCTGCTAACATTAAAGTTCAGATTTCTTTTGATATAGGTAGTCAATTTTCTTTGTACATTTTGTATAATACACTAGCAGTAGAACAAAGTCTTTCAGCTCTAATAAACAAAGGAGAGTTTGTATTTACTGAAAATTTGTGGTGATCTATTATATATTCAAGTTCAAGTTCATCTATATTATCAATTGTTTGTGCTTTTTCATTGTGGTCTACTATTGCTATTCTTGTTCAAGGGGGTAGAGATGATATAGTTTCTGGAACTTCCATATTTAGCATATTCAATAAATAAGCAGTTTCATTATTTAGATTTCACAGTTTATAAACTTTTGGATTATATCATTTATTTTTTAGATATTGAGCAAAAATTAAAGATGAACAGATACTATCAGTATCAGGAGCTTTATGTCAAAAAATTGCTATGTCTATCATAATATAAGAGTTTAAAAATTATTTTTTACAGATTATATTTCAATTTATCTAAATTCAAAGTTTTATTTGCAATAATTACTTTTGGGCTTATTTCATCATCACTTCATCATTCATAAAAGAAACTGTCATCAAATTCTTGAGTTGCAGAAACTTTTTTTATTTCTCTTTCGATTTTTTGTACTGCTCATATTTTTTCAAGTACATCATAAACTCTCATAACGGCTTCAGGATTTAAGAAATCAGTCATTCTAACTATTTGTTCAATTCTTTTTCCAGTTATATTGAAAGTTAAATCTGATTCATGAGATAATTTATATTTGCTTGAATCTTCTTGATCTTTTAAATCATAAAGAGTTATTATTTTTGATTTTTCGTTTGTGATTTCAAAGTTATTAGTTTCTGTTTCCAAGTTTTTTGAATAATTATCAATTAAATAATCTTTTAATTCATCTAATCAATAAAAACTGGCAGAACTAATTACAAAAATCTTCTTTTTTTTGTATTTCTTTTTAAATTCGCTATGCATATAATCTAGCATTTCTTTGTCTAGTAAATCAGCTTTTGATAAGATTATTATTTCTTCTTTATTTGTTAATGTTTCAGAAAAATAATTTAATTCTTTTCTTATATCTTCATAATCTGTAAATGCCTGATCTAATCTGTACAAATCAACTAAATGTAAAAGTACTCAAGTTCTTTCTATATGTTTTAAAAATTCTATTCATAATCATTTTCCTTCTGAAGCTCAGGGAATAAGCCCAGGAACATCCTCTAATACCAAAGATTTTCACTTATATTCCATAACTCATAGATTTGGAATCAATGTAGTAAAAGGATAATCTCATACTTTAGCTTTTACATCAGTAAGAGCATTGATTAAACTTGATTTTCAAGCACTTGGAACTCATATAATTCATATATCAGCAACAAGTTTTAATTCTAGATTTAAATCTAGTTCTTCTCATACATCTCAAAGTTCAGCAAAACCAGGAGCTTGTCTAGTAGAAGATACAAAATGAGAATTTCAAAATCATCATCTTCAACCAGAAACTACAAGTAATTTTTGGTTTTTTTCACTCAAATCATAAATAATTTTTCAAGTATTTAAATCTTTAATTATTGTTCAAACAGGAACATCTAAAACTAAGTCTTCTCAAGATAATCAGTGCATATTTTGAGTTCATCATTTATGTCATTCTGGAGCATTAAAGACTTTTTTATGTCTAAAAGATGATAGAGTATTTAAATTATCATTTGTTTGTAAATAGATATTACCTCAATTTCAACCATCTCATCACCGAGGTCATCCCTTTGGTATACATTTTTCTCTTCTCCAAGAAACAATTCAGTTTCATCATTTTCAAGCGATTACTTTGATTTTTACTTCATCTATGAACATAGGGTAGATTTTAGGGAATATGGATTAGGTATTAGTTTATTTATAAAATACTTTTTTGCAAAAAAATAATCCTTATAAAGAAGGATAATTTAATATTTTTTAAGATATTTACAAAATACTTTATGATTTCAACTTTTATCTTTAATCTAATTTTTAAAAGAAAAATTATGGTGTCAGTAGGTGGAGTTGAACCGCCGACCTCGGGGATATGAATCCCGCGCTCTAACCAACTGAGCTATACTGACAAGGTATCAGTTTTTTTGGTTGCGGAGGTTCGAATCGAACGAACGACCTCAAGGTTATGAGCCTTGCGAGATACCACTTCTCTACTCCGCGGTATAGTATAAAAGCTAAAAGGTTAAAGTAATAATAGCTTTAGTCTTTTAGCTTTTATCTTTATGTTTTTTATGGTACAGCTACGGGGAATCGAACCCCGGTTTACGGGATGAAAACCCGATGTCCTAACCACTAGACGATAGCTGCATAGATTATTACAACAATTATTGTAAACCCTATTATATAGAAATAATAAATTAGTCAAAAAAAAATTGTAAAAAAATTATTATTTTCAAATTTTTGCTTTTAAAATAAAAGAAAAATTTGAAAATAATAAAAAAATATCTAAAATATGATTAGCATTTCATATAATCATATAAAATTATATATTATTGAAATGATATATATTAAGGACTTAATAAATTTATTTTTTAATTTTTATATTATGTCTAAAGAAAAAGATACTTTAAATGATGTTACTCAGAAATCAGAAAATTTTTCTGATAAAATTGTTGGAATGTTTTATTCTGAATCATATGTTAAGAAAATTGAATCTTTGGATTTTATGAAAAGTTTAATTGAAAGTTCATTTATAAAAGGTATAAATGATTTTTGAAAAGGATGGTTTATAAAAGTTTTTGTATTCTTATGATATTTATCAGTAATATTTTGAATAATATGATTCTTGATGGATTTAAAAATGCTTTTTGGAACTTTTAGATATTTTAATTCGTCTATTACAGTAATTTTATGAATGGTATTTTCATTTTTGGCAGTGTTAGGATGAATATGAATGATAAAATTTAAAAAACGGTATCCATTTGTTGTTTTAGTTACTTTTGTGTATCAAATAATTTATTTAATAGCTTTAAACTTCTTTTTTACATCAATGTATTATTACACTTGATGAATGGGGGTTGGATCAATGATAATTTCAGCATGATTATTTGTAATTTGATTTGCAATTATACTAAAAAACAAAGATTTATTTAAAAATTAGTTGAAAAAGTCTAAAAAAATATATAATAAATTTATAAAAAGCATTTGAGTCTGCAATCAACAGACGAAGCTGGAAGAAGAAAACAAAAATCTTTGTGAGTAGAACTTCCCGGGGTATAATCCTCGTTAATAAAATAATAATTAAGAAATAGCTTTAGGTGGTACCTCTCTTATTAAATATTACTTTAATAGAGCCAAAAGCACATAATATGAGAATTATTCTTGTTTTATGTGCTTTTTTATTTTTTTAATAATAAATTTATGAAAAAACAATATTTAGAGAAGCTAAAAAAAGTACTTGTTGATGATGATTTCTTAGGACTTGATGATGTACTTGAATTATCTGTAACTTGAATGCTTACTGAAGATGAAGTTAATGAACTTGATGAGATACTTAATGAAGCTACTTTGTATGCGGAGTTTAAGGAATGAGAATATAAGGAGAGAGCTTTGGAATTGATTGATTTAGTGGTGTAAGTATTTTTCCTCCCCTTATTAGGGGGAGGCCAGGTGGGGGCTTTCTTTTTGTTGCTGTGTTGTCATTGCGAAGTATGAAGCAATCCAGTGTTCTCTTGTCGTCATCCTGAATTTATTTCAGGATCTATAATACGAGGTAAATAGAAAAACCTTTTTTTACAATATAGAACACAATTTAGTTTTACTTTTTACACAAAAAGTAAGCAAAAGTGCTTAAGGCGGCAAATCTTCGCAG
>DHWA01000054.1:37468-55999 GCA_002412935.1 Patescibacteria group bacterium UBA5194
CTTGTTGATGAACAATAGATAAGGATTACAGTATACTTAAAGGAAGTTATGATTTTATAATATGAAAACCAAGAATAGCTAATATATTAAAGAATATAAGATTAAATTATTGATTTGAAGTAATAGAATTAATAAAGAAAGATTCTTTAGATATGACAGATGATGATAGAAATTTAATTTTAGAGACTGTAAAAAAAGTAAAAAATGATAAAATTATTATAACACATTGAACTGACACTATGATTGATACTTGAGAAAAATTAAAGCAAATAAAAGATAAAAAAATAATTCTTATTTGAAGCAGTAAACCTCAAATTTTTAAAGATTCTGATGCAGATTTTAATATTTGATTTGCTATGTGAGTAATAAATACAATCAATAAAAATTGAATATATATTGTTATGAATTGAGAATTATTTGAAATAGGAAGTGTAGAGAAAACTCAAGAAGGGTTTTTTAAAAAACTAAACAATAACTAACTTAACATTTAAAATTTAACATTTCCTATTATGTTCCCAAAAGTAAACCAAAAACAATCGTTTCCTAGATTGGAAGAAGAAGTGATGAAATATTGGAAAGAGAATGATACTTTTAAGAAGTCTATTGAGACTAGAAAAGATAGTGAGGAATTCAATTTTTATGATGGTCCTCCGTTTGCTACGGGGACTCCGCATTATGGTCATATCTTGGCAGGTACGATTAAGGATGTAATTCCTAGATACCAAACTATGCTTGGAAAAAGAGTTGATAGAGTTTTTGGTTGGGATTGTCATGGATTGCCGATTGAAAATATAGTTGAAAAAAAGATGTGAATAAGTTGAAAAGATGATATAGAAAATAAAATTTGAGTTTATGATTTCAATGAGAGTTGTAGGGCTAATGTATTTGGTTATGTAGATGAATGGAAAAAAACAGTTGAGAGAATGTGAAGATGGGTTGATATAGAGAATGATTATAAGACTATGGATACAAATTTCATGGAATCTGTTTGGCGGGTATTTAAAAGTATTTATGATAAATGATTAGTTTATGAAGGACATAGAGTTGTGCCTTATTGTCCTCGTTGTACAACTCCACTTTCAAATTTCGAAGTAAATCAAGGTTATAAAGACAAGCAAAGTAAAACTGTAACAGTTAAGTTTAAGGTGAAAAATTGAAAACAAGAAATATGTTATAAGTGTTGAACATGAATTATTGTAAAAAATCTAGATTGAAAAATATTGTTGTGAAAAAAGAAATCTAATTGACTTTATACCTTTCCTGGATGAAAAGTTGAATGTTGAGAAAATTTTTTAAATACTGCAATTAGAGAATTGGAAGAAGAAACATGAATAAAAAGACAAAATCTAACTTATATTTCAAATAATTATAGTTCTAATTATTGAGATAATTGGAATGAATATATTTATGAAACATCTGTGGAAAATGATAATGAAATAATAAATAATGAAAGTGATAAATTTGAACATTGGAAATTTTATGATTTAGATTTCATAAAAAATCTAGAAAAAGAAGATTTAGAAACTCATAGTTATCAAGTTGTTCAACAATTAAAATGAGAAAAAAGTTTTAATATTTCTAGTTGAAATAAATATATCCTAGCTTGGACAACAACTCCTTGGACACTTTATGCAAATCTTGGGCTTGCAGTTTGAAAAGATATAGAATATGTAGAATTACTTGATAAAACAAACTGAGATACTTATGTTTTGGCAAAAGAAAAGGTAAAAGATTATTATAAAAAGCCAGAAGATTATGAGATAATTAGAGAATACAAATGATCTTGTCTTCAATGAATAAAATACGAACCTATTTTTCCTGATTTTGATATTCAACTTAATGAGATGAATTCAGATTTGTGAACAAGTATAAAACTGGGGAAAAATTCTTGGTCAGTAGTATTGGGGCATCATGTAACAACTGAGACTTGAACTTGAATAGTTCATATTGCTCCAGCTTATGGGGAAGATGATTTTATAATTTGAGAAAAACAAGATTTAGGATTTATAGCACATATAGATAACAGTTGAAAAACTTACAATTTACTTGAAAATAATGCTAAATTTGTATTTGATTTTAACGAAATGGTAGTTCAAGAATTAAAAGATAAAAAATTATCAATAAATATTTGAAGTTTAGTTCACTCATATCCTCATTGTTGGAGATGTGATACTCCACTTATTTATAGAGCAATTTCAGCTTGGTATGTAGCAGTTGAAAAGATAAGAGACAAGATGGTTGCAAATAATGCAAAGACAAATTGGACACCAGATGCTATAAAGCATGGTAGATTTGGTAAATGGCTAGAACAAGCTCGTGATTGGAATATTTCAAGAAATAGATATTGGGGATCAGCAATTCCAGTTTGGCAATCAGAAGATAAAAAAGAAGAAGTTTGTATTGGTAGTATAAATGATCTTTATGAAGCAAATAAAGAATACGGACAAATAACTAAAGTTATATTTGTGAGACACGGTAGAACTGACTATAATGAAAAATGATTGATGGATTATCAAGATAAAGCAAGATTAAACGAACAGTGAAAGAAACAAGCAGAAGCTATAAAAGAAAGATTTAAAGATATAAAAATAGACAAGATATATAGTTCTCCATTAACAAGATGTGTAGATACAATTACTCCATTAGCTAATTCAAACTGAATAAAAATAGAAATAGAACAAGGCTTAAAAGAATTAGATAGTTGAACTTATCAAGACAAGACTCTTGATTTTGATTGGGAAACTGATTTAAATTTTGATGATGAAAAAGTAGGATCTGGAGAATCTATTAAAGATTTGTACAATAGATTAAACGATTCTTTTAAAAAAATCTTAAAAGAAAATAAATGAAAAACTGTAGTTATTTGTTCACATTGAGAACCTCTAGTTCTATTAAAAAAAATCATCAATGATTATGATTACAAAAAAGATAAATCTAAATTTATTATACAAAATAAGTGAAATAAAAATTTTGAGGAAACTTATGTTTATTCTGAGAGTCTACAAGAAGTTGATTTACACAAACATTTTGTTGATGATATCTTAGTGAAAAGTAATAGTAATAATTTAAAAGTTAAAAAAGTTCTTTGAATTCATGGATTTAAAAGAAATCCTGAAACTTTGATTGATTTTTTAAATCAAACTAAACTAAATCTAGAAAAAGAGTGATTTATAGTTGATACTCCTGTCTTTGAAGAATGATGAGATATAAATTATAAAAATTGGGAGAAAAAATTGGATGATTTGGATTTAAATAATTATGATACAGTATTTACTCACTCTATGTGATGAAGAGTGGTTATAGAGTACATATTGGAAAAGAAAATCAAAATTGATAGATTAGTTTTGGTTTCTTCTACAAAGTATTGAAGTGGAACAAAAGAAGTTTCTGAATTTTTCGCTAAAATGAAGCATAATGATTTAAGTAAAATAAATGATTATGTAAAAGAAATAATTTTATTAACTTCAAAAGATGATAAAACTGCAAGAGTTGAATGAGCAAGAAGTTTAGCAAAAGAAATCAATTGAAATTTGATTGAAGTAAATTGATTTGGGCATTTTAATGTAACTGAAAATAAGATAATAGAATGATTAGTTAAATTTTGAGCTCCACTAAAAAGAATTCCTGAAGTTCTTGATTGTTGGTTTGAGTCTGGAAGTATGCCTTATGCTAGTAAACATTATCCTTTTGCTTTTGAAAGTGGCGAGGGATTCAAATTCCCAGCTGATTTTATTGCAGAATGACTTGATCAAACTAGAGGTTGGTTTTATACTTTGATTATACTTTCTACAGCACTTTTTGATTCTCCTGCGACTATGAATACCATAGTAAATGGTATAGTACTAGCTGAAGATGGTAAAAAAATGAGTAAAAGTTTAAAAAATTATCCAGATCCTGCGAAAATATTTGATAATTATTGAGCGGATGCTATGAGATTTTATCTTATGAATTCTCCTGTTGTTGAAGCACAAGATCTGAGATTTAGTGAAGCTGGAGTTGAAGAAGTAGTTAAAAAAGTTATTCTACCACTTTGGAATACTTATAGTTTCTTCACTACATATGCAAATATCGATAAATTTAAACCAAGTAAATCTCATATTTATTATTGTAGACATGGGGAAACAGATCTAAATGTAAAAAAAGTAATGAATGGTTGAGATGTAGATTCTTTATTAACATCAAATTGAGAAAAACAGGCAAAATTAGCTTGAAAAAACTTCAAATTATCTGGTGAAAAGATAGATGTAATTATTTCTTCTCCAAAAATAAGAGCTAAAAATACTGCAGAATTGATAGCAAAAGAGATAGGGTATAATTCTGAAATAATTATTGATGAAAGATTAAATGAGCATAGAGATGGTGTATTTAAATGAATGACTCATGAAGAAATAATAAAATATGCTAAAAAAGAATATAATTTAGATTTAGAATTAGGTGCTTCAGTAAAGAGATTTTTCAAAGATGGAAAATATAATAAAGTAGAAGATGTAATTCTATTTGATAATAGAGTTTTGGAAGCATATAAAGAAATAGAAGAGAAATATAAGTGAAAAAATGTGCTTATAGTTGCTCATGCATGAACTTTTAGACCAATAAACAGATTTATAAATGATTTAGATTTAAATAAAGCTCATTATGAATTACCTACAATAAATAATGCGACTATTTTTAAACTTCATTCATGAAGACAAAATATACTTGATAAATGGATAATTTCAGAGTTAAATAAACTTATTTTAGATGTTTCATCTTGATTAGATTCTTATAAAATAAATGAAGCAACTAGACCTATAATGACTTTTATGGATAATCTAACTAATTGGTATATAAGAAGAAGTAGAAAGAGATTTTGGAAACAAGAAAATGATTCTGATAAGATAGAAGCATATGAAACACTTTATGAAATTTTGGTAGAACTTAGTAAGATTTTGTCTCCTGTTATGCCTTTTGTTACTGAACATATTTATAGGAATCTAACTTGAAAAGAGTCTGTTCATCTTGATATATTTCCTATTGCAAATAACTCTTTTATACTTTCAAACTTAAATACAAGTTTTGAAAAAACTGCTAAACTGATTAATTTATGATTATCGTTTAGGTCAAGAAATAAACTAAGAGTTAGACAACCACTTTTAAGTGCTACAATTTGAGAAAAATTGGACCAATATTATCTTGATATAATCAAGGAAGAATTAAATGTAAAAGAAATAATTGTACTAGAAGATTCTTCAAAAATAGCAAAAAAAGTATGTCGCCCAAATGCAAAACTTATATGACCAAAATTTGGTAGAGATGTACAAAAAGTTATAGTAGAAGCAAAAAATGGTAATTTTGAAGAATTAGAAGCTTGAAAAATAAAAGTATGAGAATTTGTACTTGAGGTTTGAGAATACGAAATGGCTTATGAAAAACTTGATGAGAATATGGACATTGAAAGCTGATTTGGTATGGTTATAGCAATGGATGCTAAACTAACTCCTGAACTTATTGAAGAGTGATATGCTCGTGATATAGTGAGACATATCCAAGAATCAAGAAAAGAAGCAAATTTTAATGTAGATGATAGAATTGAAATAGAATTAAAAACTGAGAATTTAGAATTAGCAAATAGTATAGAAAAATTTAAAAATAATATTCAAGCAGAAACTTTATCTACAATAACAGAAAAATTAGCTAATCCTTCTTATGAGAAAGAAATAGAACTTGAAGAATATAAATTAAAAATAAGTTTAAAAAAAGTATAGAAAATATTATGAAAGAATATTTAGAAAAAATTATAAAAGATAGGAGAAGTATATCAGAATTTAGTGATAGGCAAGTCTCAAATGAATTTATTGATGAATTGATTGATTTAGCAAGTTTTGCTCCATCAAGCACAAATACTCAGCCTTGGTTTTTTCTAATATTTAAATCAGAAGAAAACAAGAACAGGTTGAATTATTATATTGATTTGGGGTATGAAAAGTTAAAAAATCAATTAAAGGACAATAATATAATATCATGAACTATATTCTCAAAGGTAGCAGATTCTTTTTCTAAATATTGAAGATTTGATAAAGCCCCAGTTTATATTTTGTGTTTTGCTCGTTCTTATGATAAAAAAGGATTATCACAAATTATTAAATTATCAAATAATAATAATATAGAAAACATAGCAAATGAAAGCACAAAAACTAGTGTAGCAATGGCTATGCAAAATTTGTTATTAGGAGCTTATTCTAAATGATTGTGAACAAGAATAAAAGATTGAATTAAATTTTTTTTGATAGATGATGAGATAAAAAAACAATTTTATAAAGAATTTTCTATTCCTAATGATTATTCATTAATATCTTGAATTCAAATTGGTTATCCAAAAGAAAATAAAGTAAAAAGAGTAGCATTTGCAAGACTACCAATTGAAAAGATTAGAAAATATCTTTAAAGAAAAAGTTGTATTTAATAAAAAATATATATAATACAAACTTCTTAATAAAAAAAATATGAAAAAGACAAAGATTATAGCAACTTTATGACCCGCTACAAATACTGAAGAAAAAATAGTAGAATTATATAATGCATGAATAAATATAATTAGATTCAATTTTTCTCATGCTGATTATGAGTGAGCTCAAAAAACAGCAGATTTAATTAAAAAACTTAATAAATCTTGAATTACAAATTTAAGTTTATTACTTGATACAAAGTGACCAGAGATAAGGACAGGAACTATAGAAAATAAAATACAATATAATATTTGAGATATATTTAAAATATATGTAGATAAAGATAAGTTATCTTGAGAAAATTCTTTATTTTGTGATTATCCTTTTTTGATAGGAGATGTAGAAATCTGACAGAATATAGTTATCGATTCAGGACTTTTAAATACAAAAGTTATTTCTAAAAACAATGATTATGTAGAGGTTGAAGCAGAAAATCCTGCAACTATTGGTTCTAGAAGACATATTAATTTACCATGAATAAAATTAAAACTTCCTTCTGTTACAGAAAAAGATGTTATAGATATAAATTTTGCGTTGGATAATGATTTTGATTTTATAGCTGCTTCTTTTGTAAGAAATAAAGAATGAATAGAAGACATAAGAAAATTGTTTGAAGCAAAAGATAATTTACATATAAAACTTATATCAAAGATTGAAAATGCAGAAGCATTAGAGAATCTAAATGATATAATAAAGTATAGTGATGGTATAATGGTAGCTAGATGAGATTTATGAGTTGAAGTTCCTATAGAAAAACTTTCTGTTTATCAAAGAGAAATTATGGATAAAAGTAAACATTGTGGTAAATTTGTAATTATTGCTACACATTTACTTGAAACAATGATAGATAATCAATTTCCTACAAGAGCAGAAACATCAGATGTATTTAACAGTATTTTACAACAACCGGATTGTCTTATGTTATCTTGAGAAACAGCAATAGGGAAATACCCAATAGATACAGTAAAAATGATGGTGAAAGTTATTAAAGAAGCTGAAAACTTTGTTGAATATAAACATAAAGATTATTCTAATGGATGACTTAGAGAAAAAGATATGGAAAAGAAATTACTTATAAAAAGTGGTATATATATATGAGAAGAAATAAATTCAAAGGCTTTGATTATACTTACAAAATCTTGAATTCTGGCTCGTTTAGCAGCATCTTTTAGACCGAAAATACAAGTTTTTGCTTTTACAAAGTATAGTAAGACAGTTAATTATATAAATAGTTTATTCTGAATAACTCCTATTTATTTAGAAAATCGGAATAGTGAGAATTTTTTAGAAACAATGGATATAGCAGTAGAATATCTTACAACTAATAAATTTATAGAAACTTGAGATAGAATAATTGCTATAAACGATATGAAAAAAAATAATCAAGAACTTCCTATTATGGAGATAATAAATGTGTAAAAAAGTGTTTAGTGGGTAGTGCTTAGTTTTAAATAAATCAAAAAAAATCTTGAATTATATTCAAGATTTTTTTTGTAAATAAAAACTAAGCACTAATTAAATTATTCCTCTTATTGCACTTATATTGAAACTATAATTCATTTTTAGTGATCCAATAATTCAGATATATCATACTTTTCAATTAATCATTAAGGGTTTCAATATTATAGTATAATCTTTTAAAAAAGGGATTATATTTTCTTCTCAAATAAATACATTTACTCAAGATGATATTGGTAATTGTTTTATAAAATTTATAAAGTTAGTTTTATCTTCAAGCATTGAAATTATATTGAACATATCTTCTCAGATTCTCCCATAATTTCATTTTAAAAATTGAGAAATTCAGGCATACTGTAGTAATGATTCTTCTTCTATTATCATAAAAGATAGTTCATTTGTATTTTTTGATAGTTCAAAAATAATTCTATAAATAAAGTCGTTTAGATTTTTGATTTCTAGAGTATCATTTTTACTTTTTTCTTGTAAAAAATGATCAGGAGTATGTTGCATTAAGTAATTTATAAATACTCTTAGTCATTTTGTAGTAGGAAGCCTTCACGCTGAATTATACGGTTGATAAATAAATTCATACTCTTCTAAAACTGCCATATCATTTCTAACAGTTGCTGAACTAACTCATAAATTATACTTTTTAAGTAGTGATTTACTTCAAAGAACATTTCAAGTTTCTAAATATTCTCTTACTATTATACTAAGTATATCTATGTTTCTATCTGTTAAATTGAACATTTATTGAAATTAAAAGATTAATAATTGATATTATAAATATAAGACAACTAATACTAAAGTCAAGTTTAGTTTTTTAACAATTTAATTTGGGTATACTTAAAAAATAGATTTTATTTTACCAATAAATCATTTTTTTATTATATATTTTCATCATTCAAGTTTAAATTTTTGCCAAATTCAATCAGAATTTAGAAATTCTCAAGAAATTATTTTTCATTTTTCATCTCTTTTTCTATTTTTTGTATTATGAATTTCCTCTCACTCTATTTTAAGTGTAACTCATTGATCTCACTCAAACCAAAAAGGTAACCAATATCACTTCTCATTTAAAAAAGTTCAAGAGATAAGTTTTCAATTTTTTCTATTTCTTCTACCTGTATCACAAATAGTTTCTCATTCTATTTTTAGAGATACATATTTTTCAAGGTTTGATGAATACCAAAAAGGGATAATATATCATTTAGAATTCTTATATTTTCAATACATAATTTTTCACCTTTTATTTTTAACAGGGTATAAGATACTTGTAATATTTTCTCACTCTATTCTCTTTAGAGTTGTATATTTCTTTTTATATTTATCAAACCAAAAATGCAACCGTTGTCATTCTTGATTTAAGAGTTGTCAAAATATATATATTCATTCTTCATCAAAGTCTACATCCACTTGATGTAACATATGAATCTTGTCATGATTTATTTTTGTTAAAGTTTTATAATTATTTCATTCTAAATAGAAAGGAATCCAAAATCAATTACATGTTTTGTATTTTCAACAAATAACATTGTTATTTTCATTTTCAAATAGAACCTTTATTTTATTTTTATTATTAATATCTTTTATTCAGAGTTTTATTAATTTATCATAAATTTGGTATATAAAATTATCAGGGAATTTAATTTTTAATTGTTCTATTAATTTTTTTATTTTTTCAGTAATTATATAATCAGGTTTTGTAAAAAGTTTTTCTATATATTGTAATTCTTCAAATGAGAAATTTTCTAATGTTTTTTCAAGAAGATAGGAATAATCTTTGTCTTTTATAATAATATTAATTTTTTTTCAGAATTTATCTGTTGTTAGTGCAGTTTTTTCCTCAATTTCTCAAGTAGATTCAACTTGTGTAGGAATACCTAATTTTTTTTCGTTATATTTCATATTTGGAATAAAATTAAATATCATAATTATTGTTAGTTATACTAGATTTTTTATTATTATCAATTTTTTAATTAAAGTATTATTTGTTTTGATTATTTATTTGAATATGATATAATTTAAAAAATATATTTATAAATTTATATTATGAAAATTTGAGTAGATTTAAGGTTTCTAAAACAAGATAATTTGTATAGTCTTTTTATACTTGAAGTTGTTAAAGAGTTAGTTAAAAATCAAAAACATAATGTAATAGTTTATTCTAATGATAATTTAGAATTGAATTCAGATAATTGCAAAATTGAATTAGTGAAAGAAAAAGTTTGAAGTATTGGAGAGAACCTTATATTAAATAGTAAATTTAAAAAAGAGAAATTTGATTTAATGATTTTTTTCAATGAATATAAACCGATAACATATAAAGAAGATTATATAATGGTTATTCCAAGTTTACAAAGATTATTTTTCGGACCTTTTAAAAATTCTTTTTCAAAGTATCATTATCTAAGATTATTAAATTCTAATTTAAAAAATGCAAAAAAAATAATTTGTTTTGATAAACAAACATTATGAGATTTAAATGAGAGATTTAATATAAAAGAAGATAAAATAGAAATAATAAAATGATTTTTCCCTTTAAAAAAAGAAAATATAGAAGAAGAAATAAATAAAATAGATATTAAAAGCAGATATAATCTAAAAAGTGACTATATAATATATGATTCTATGGAATCAAGCATAAAAAATCTAGATAAAGTGTTGTTGGCTATTAAAAAAATGAGAGAACAATGAAGTTTATTAAATTTATTAATATTGTGAGATGATGCTTGAAAAAATTTGGAATTTAGAAAATTAGTTTTGGATTATGAGATAAGTGATTTAGTTTTTTTTGTATGAGAAATAGATGAAAAAAGTAAATATAACTATTATAAACAAAGTATAGGACTTGTTTTTCCAAATATATATGCTACTTTTCCATTTGAATTAAATAATGCATTGATTTTTGATACTCCTATCATTTCTAATGATTTAGAATCTATAAAAGAATCAACATTAGGTGAATTAGAACATTTTAATTCATTATCAAATACTGATACATTGAATGCTTTAACTTCTTTTTTAAAAAAGAAGAAAAGTATAAATTACAATAAGATTTTATCAGATAATTCTGTTGAATTTTATGTTAAAAATTTACAAGAAATGATAGATAATAGATTATTTTAAATATACCAAAAACATAATTAATTTTTCTAATTTCTTCAATAAATTCGAAATCAATTACCAGTTTTAACTTTAGTTAAAATCTGGTAAAGGGAACATTCTCATTTATTTCATAAATAGAAAAATTAATTATGTTTTTGGTATAGTATTTAAGTAACTTTCCAATATTAAAGAAGCAGATATATCATCTACTTCTTTTTTATTATTTTTAAATGATTTATTTATATTTTGAGCCTCAAAAGTTGTAAATCTCTCATCAATTCAGATAACTTTTTTAAGAGGAAAAATAAGTTTTAATTTTTCTATAAATTTAGTTGTCTTATTTAGTTGTTTGTTATCTATTCAATATAAATCATAAGGTAATCAAACTATTATTGTATCATAGCTTTCTTTTTCAGAGAAGATGTTTTTTAATTCTCTTACCAATTCGATTCTAGAGACTATCTTTTTAGGAAAAGCAATATTATTTATTTCAATTGCAATTCCAACTTTCTTTTCTCATAAATCTATAGCTATTATGGACATAATATTTATTATTTAACATTTAATATGATTTTAGCCATTTTTCAAGATCAAAGTTTTATAAATACATCATTAGATCATAATTTTTTGATATGTCATTTTGTCATTACTATTTCTCATTTTGTAAAATCTAATTTAAATTCTTTTTTCAATAATTCTATTATTTCTTTTTCAGTTATACTTCAAAAAGTTTTTCAAGAAGCGTCTTTATTTAAAGAAATTTCAAAGTTTTTTCAATTCAATTTTTCCCATATTTCATGTCTATGTTCTACTTTTTGTATTCTATTTTGTTCATCCTTTTTTTTCTTATTTTTTAATTCGTTTTCTTCTTTTTCAGACAGTCTTTTAGCATAATTTTTTGGAAATAGAAAATTTCTTGCATAACTATCATTGACTTCTTTTATTTCACCGACTTTTCATACATTTACTAGATGTTGTAGGAAGATTACTTTCATAATAATATTGATTAGGAAGTAAAGAAGATTTTAATTATAATAATTGTCATTCCCTTGAAGAAGGGAATCTTCCTTATATTGTATCTAAGTTCTATTTCTTTGGGAACAATACAATGTAGATTCCCGACTACTCGGGAATGACAGAAAATATATTATTTTTAAGCTTCAACTTCTATCAAGTTGATTTTGTATCAAACTAGTTCAGAAGCTAGATTTATATTTACTCATGATTTTCATATAACTTTAGGTTTTTCCTCGTTTGTTATGTATACATCTGCTTCTCCAGTATCTTCATTTACATCTACTTTAAGTACTGAAGCAGGAATTAATGCTCTTTTTATTACTTCTCTTATATCATCTCAATTAGCTATAATATCTATTTTTTCTCAACTCAATTCTTCCATAACAGATTTTACTCTTATTCATTTTTGACCTATAAGAGTTCAAACTGCATCAATTTGATCGTAATTAGAACTAACTAGTACTTTTGATTTTAATCAAGGGAATCTTACAACTTTATCTATTGTTACCATACCTTCTCATATTTCAGGTACATATATTTCAAATAAAGCTGTTACTAATTCTGGTCTTTTTCTTGATAATATTACTTTTGGATTTCATAATTCTTTGTTTGTAACTTCAGCAACAAGTAGGTAAAATCTAGCATCAACGATATAATTATCTTTTGAAACCTGTTCATTTTTTGGAAGGATTACTTGATTTCAGTTATAATCAAATATTACTTTTCATGACTCAACTAAATCAACTTTCATGCTAACTACTTGACCTTCTTTACCAACAAATAAATCATAAATTTTTTCTTTTTCACTGTCGGCAATTTTTTGTATTATTACTTGTCTAGCTGCTTGAGAAGCTATTCTTCAGAATGATTCTCAATTATCTCACTGTGTAACTTCATCAGTTACATCTATTTCAATAATATCTCATTCTTCAAAGTTTGATGCATCATCTCATAATTCATCAAAGCTTATTTCTAAACTAGGGTTTTCAACTTTTTTAACAACAGTTTTTTCTAGAGTTATTTCTATTGATTTTTCTTCTAAATTAATTTTAACATTTACTTTATTATCTCTTGTTCAATAATCTTTTTTATAAGCTGTTTTTAAAGCTGATTCTATGATTTCAACCAATTTTTCTTTAGGTATTTTTTTCTCAACTGATATAAGGTTTATAGCAGCTTCTATTTTTTTAAAATCTATCATAATTTTAAATATTAAATATTAAAATATTAAGTGTTTAACCTAATTTTTTGAAATAAAAACGAGAATTTGTCAACCAAACTCTCGCTCTCATTCTTTATAAGTATTATAATGATTTTTTCAGGAAATCAAATGTTTTTAAAAACAGTCTGTTTTAAAATGTGTATTTTGTAAAATTTTTTTGAAAAACAAACTATTTAGATATAATCAAAGTACTTATAAATTAAAAATGTATATTATGAAAGTTGAAAGAAAAATATTACCAAAATCTATTTTAGAGCTTATAATAGAAGAAGATGCTAAAAATATAGCTCGTGAGAGAAAACATGTAATGGAATATCTAAAAAATAATGCTGATATAAAATGATTTAGAAAATGAACAGTTCCAGAAGCAATTATAATAAAAAAATATGGTGAAGAACATATAAGTCATATGGTTATAGATCATGCTATTGATCATATATATCAAGATGCAATAAGAAAAGAAAAAGTTGTTCCTGTTGCTCAAGCTGAAATAGTTGAAGTAATTTCTGAATCACCTTTAATATTTAAAGCTCATGTAGAAATACTTCCAGATGCTATTATAAATCCTGATTATAAAAAAATTAAGATTAAGAAAACTATTATTGATGTTAGTGATAAAGAAGTAGAAAATGCTTTATGAGATGTACAAACTAGATTTACTAGATTTGAAGAAGCAGAGGACGGGTATGCTATAAAATTATGAGATAAAGTTACTATTGATACAACTTGATATGACAAAGATAATAAAGTTTTAGAAAGTACTTCTATGCAAGATTATCCTTTGATCATAGGTTCAAATTTACTTGTTCCATGATTTGAAGATTGACTTATTTGAAAAAAATCTAAAGATGAAATTACTTTAGATATTACCTTTCCAAAAGATTATCACAATGGATGATTTGCTTGAAAAGAAACTACTTTTAAAGTAAGTATCAAGAAAATTGAAAAATCTGTAAAACCAGAATTTACTCCAGAATTTATTAAAGAACTTAGATGAAAAGATCTTGATTTAGATTGATTTAAAGCTTTAGTTAAAGAAGAAATCAAAGAAACAAAAGATATGAATGCTAGGGTAGAGGAAGAACATAAACTTATAGATGAACTTTTAAAAGTTACTAATCTAGATATTTGAGATAGATTATTATCAAATCAAGTAGAAAAAGTTTTTGCTGAGATAAAAGAAAATTTAACAAAAGATGGTTTAAGAATGGCTGATTATTTAGAATCACTAAAAATGAGTGAAGAACAATATAAAGAAAAAAATGTAAAATCTATAGCGAAAAAAAGACTTGAATGAGAACTGATTTTACATAAACTTTTAGAAACAGAAGATACAAAAGTAGATGATAGTGAAATGGATAAAGAAATCGAAACTATTCTTGCTAGGTTTGGTTCTGAAGAAGTTGTAAATAAATTAAAAGAATTATATGTTCCTTGAAATAAATATTATGAAGAATTAAGACAAAGAACATCTTATAGAAAATTGATTGATAGTTTTTTTGAATAATATTTAAGTGTCATCCTTGGGCCACAAATATGTCATCCTCGGGCTCGACCCGGGGATCTTTTTTATTCGGGATTCGCCAAGCGGTAAGGCAATGGACTCTGACTCCATCATCGTAGGTTCGAATCCTACATCCCGAGCCATAAGCAATTTTCTAAATTCTCTTTTTCATTGGTAAGTTATTAGATTAAAGTGTGATTTATCAAAAAAATATTAATAATACAAAAACTCCACACAGGGTGGAGTTTTTACTTACTATAAAAATGCGTAAATCATTTAAAAAATAATAGCTATTATTTTTTATAATTTAAAACTAATGAATTTGAAATTAATATAAGTATTCCGATTATTCCAATAACGATAATAATATTCCATGGATTATTATTATCAGAATGAAGACCTGTGTTTGGAAAACCTGGGGTAACTACTTTTTTATCACTAACAGTAGATTTAATTTCAAGAACAGGTGGAATAATTATTGGTGAAGTAACTTTAGGTTTAACTGTTGGTGAAATAGGTTGAGGTTTAATAGGTGGATTTATTATAAGAATTGTTCAAGTAGATGCAGTAGTAAGAATTGTTCAAGTAGATGCAATAGTAATAGTTGTTCAAGTAGACTCAACAATAGGGGCTGTTCAA
Source organism: Patescibacteria group bacterium UBA5194 (assembly GCA_002412935.1). GTDB lineage: Bacteria > Patescibacteriota > Gracilibacteria > BD1-5 > UBA6164 > Altimarinus. The sequence goes on from DHWA01000054.1 coordinate 52,905, forward strand.
CATATTCAATCATAATAACTATATGAATAATCTCACTCTGGACAAGAATCAATCGTACTTGAACCTCCACCACCTCCACCACCACCTCAACTAATGATGGGAGTTATATAAGTATTAGTTATTGTACAAGTTTTATTATCTCCAGCAAATAAACTAATATTACCACTCGTATTACAATCTCAAGCAAAACTTTGAGTATAAGAAGTATTTGCATTTTCACTTACAATATAATTTCATGCTGATAGAGAATAAGTTGTTCCAGGAGTTCAAGTTCATGTTGCTGGACTTCCTGCTACATCAGAACCAAGAGCATATTTTACATGTAAAGTAAAATCAGAAGCTATAGCAGTTCAATTAACTACATTCTTGATTATGTTTAAAGTAGCAGGACTAGAACATATTGGAGCAGTTATAGTATTTGTATCAGTTGTAACTGTTCACCCATAAGCCAAAGCCATTCATAAAAAAGTAGTATTAGCTCACATAGTAATACCAGCAGCATCTATAATAATTCAATTAAAAGTTGTATTAGCTCCAAGTGTAGTAGCAGCAGTTGGTGTCCAAAAAACATCACAATTTGAAGCTCCAGATAATGTTACTACTGAATTGTCTACTGTATTAAGAGCTCAATTTATTTTAAATATATAAGTTCCAGCTCAATCTAGAGTAATTCATGTTCATCAAATAGTAGCAGCTCATGTTATACAGTATACTCAAGGAGTATAAACTCAAACTGCTCAACTATGAGTAGTATCAGTTGCTAAATCTATTGGTCATGAAGCAAAAGTAAATGTACATACTTGATTATTAAGATTAGTCAAAGCAGTACCTTGATCTATACCTGCTTGATTATATAAGCTATCAGCCATATGTACTAAACCAGTAACTAGTGTAGGTGGAGTAGCTGGTGGAGTAGTATATCATATATCTCCACTTACAGTAGTAGATGTAGTGTTTGTATATGTACTAGAAAGAATTGCAAATGTTCAAGCACTATCTAGAGTTGGACTTGTAGCAGCAAATACTGAGAATAAATTAGCAATTCCAAGTATAAAGATAGTAGTTAATATAGTTATTAGGGAAGTCTTACTATGATTCTGCATAATTTTTATTTATTAATAATAAAGTAATTGGTTTAATTAATTATTGTAATAATTTATCTTACTTAATCAGTTTATCATATAGTGACATTTCTATTTTAACTCATGGGGACATTTTAATTATAATTTCTACAACATTATATTTAAATCTAAAAAAAAGAAGCCATTGGCTTCTTTTTTTTGATAAGGTTTTTAAATTACTCAGTAGTAATAGAATCTTCAGAATCTAAACTATCTTCAAGTAACTCTTTTAAAGCAGTTAATTGAGACATAATTTTTTCTTTGTTTATTTCAGATATTTTTGTATTAGCGTCAAATTTTTCCATCATTACATCAATTTTATCTAAAACATTTTCCAATTTTTCAGGACTTTTTGCTCAAACTTTATCAAGTTTAGCTCCAAGTTGAGAATGAAATTTTTCTTTATAAGCTAGAACTTGTTCTTTTCTATCACCTCTAAATTCTTCTCTAGCTTCATTATTATTTTTTCTTAATTCTTTATTTTGTTCTGCTATTTCTTTTCTAGCTTTTATCCAAGCTAAAGACCCTGAATTTGATCATACAAATACTTCTAAACTTGTTTGATGAGCAATTACTAGTTCTTCTAATTTAATTTTTAATTCTTGTCTTAAAGTGTCTTTTAATTCAATTCAAGTTGCTGACTTAATTTTACTTTCATACTCTTTTTTTAGAGTTTCAGTAGAATCTTTAAATTTTTCTTGTAAAGTTTTAATTTCAGCTTTATTTTTAGTACTTAAATTATTAAAAGCTCAAGAAGCAGTTCAATTTTCTTTTCTAAAATTTTGTAGGTTGTTTCTAATTTCGTCTCTATTTTGTTCTATTTCCATTTTCATTTCATTTCTTTGTTCTTTCATCTCTTTTTCAAGTTCTTTTTTTTCTAATTTTCTAACTTCAGTTTTAACTTTTATCATATTATTAACTCAAGTTCAATAAGTATGATTTTCATATTTATCTTCATTCTCACTTTCATTCTCTCAAGTTGAAGAAACACTTGTTATAGTTTCAGTATCATTAGTTCAATTTTCTGTACTCATAGTTTCATCAGCATATGTAGATGAAAGTAGCATAATTAAAATCAATGCTAATGATGTTTTAAATATTGTTCCCATAATTTTCTAAAAAGTTAAAATATAAATCATTTAATAAAAATTAAGTTATTTATTAAATGTGAGTCAATTATATCTTATAAATGTAAGAGATATGTAAGAAAAACAATATTTAATTATTAAAAATATAATTTAAAAAAAGATAGTAAAAATTAATTTAATTTTTACTATCTTTTTAACTTTTTAGTTAATTATTTACATAATGATTTCTTCTATATCTAAACTATCTTCAATTAATTCTTTTAGAGCTGTTAATTGAGAAAGAATTTTATCTTTTGCCATTTTAGATAAATTAGTATTTGTTTCATATTTTACCATAAATGAATCTATTTTTGTTAATAGTTGTTCTAATTTCTCATGATTATTTTGACTTATTTTCCCGATATTACTTCAAAGTTGAGAGTCAAATTTTTCTTTAAAATATGAAATTTGGTTTTTTCTTTCATAATTAAATTCATTTCTTAATGCATTATTTTCTTCTATTAATTCTTTATTTTTTATAGCTAATTCTTGTCTAGCTTTTACCCAAGCTAAAGCATTTTCATCTGATCATACAGATTCTTCTAAATCTTGATAATGTATCATAGCCATATCTTGTAATTTTATCTTTAATTCTTCTCTTAATTGTTCTTTGTTCTCAAGTAAAATAGCAGAATTAATTTTTTCTCTATACAGATTTTTTATTTCTTCAAATTGGTTATTATATTCTTGATTTATATTTCTAATTTCCATTTTAACTCATTCATTTAGATTTGCAAATGATCAAGTTTCTGTTCAGAATTGAGTATTAAAAATATTTTTATTATTTTTCATATCTTCTCTGTAAAGTTTGCTTGTATCTAAAATATGTAATCTATCTTTGATTCTA
>DHWA01000054.1:56048-80125 GCA_002412935.1 Patescibacteria group bacterium UBA5194
ACAATCTCAAGTACAATCTTGTAATTTATCTTGGTCTTGAGTTTTATCTTGATCTTGTAGTTTTAATTGATCACAATCTCAAGTACAGTCTTGTAATTTATCTTGATCTTGGGTTCTGTCTTGATCTTGTAATCATGTTCAATTTCAGCTTCAGCTGTTTCCATTATCAGCAAACACTGATGATACTAGCATAACAAAAATTATTGCTAGTGATACTTTGATATGTGTTTTCATATTTATAATAATTAATTAATAAATTAAATTATATTATCATTAATAATATAATTTTACCATAATAATTTATAAATGTATGAATATTGTATGAATATCTATATTTTAATTTAAATCTTTAAATAATATATCAATAAGTTTATCAATTTCTCAATCAGTAGTATTTTCAATTATATTTAGTTCTTCTTCAGTCAATATTGATGTTTTGGATTTTATTGTTTTATTTATAGGAGTAATAATAGGAGTTTTATCTTTTATTTTTATAGGTGATTCATTTTTTTGTATATTATTTTGAGCTCATGTTTCTATAATAGGTTCTATATTTTTGTTATCTTTAAGAAGATTTTTAATTTGATCAATTTTTTCATTTTCAAAATCATTTTCTATTGTATTTCATACAATAATAGGTATATTTTCTTCTTTAACTTCTTTATGTTTTGAACAAGAAAATAAAACAATAAGTAATAATAAATAAGTAAATTTTTTCATTTTATATAAAATTAATGTTAATTTTAGTAAAAGCATTTTTTCTACTTTCTATATTTAGTTTCCAATTATTAATATCTGTTATTTTTTTTACTAAAGCTAGTCATAATCAAAATCATTCTGCAGAATTATAATTTTCTCTAAAGTATCTATTAAAAATATCTTGTATATTATTTTTTTTAATTCAAATTCAGTAATCTTTTATTTCCAAAATTCAATTATAAAAAGTTATTTCTATTTTTCATCAGGTTTTTGAGTATTTTATTGCATTTGATAAGATATTTTTCACACATAGATAAAAGTGTTCTTTATTTATTTTCAAAATAAAAGATTTATTTTTAATTATTTTTTCTAAAACTATTTTCTTCTCATCTAAATTTGGATTAAATTCATTAATTATTAAATTCAATTCTTTAACCACATCTATTTTTTCTTTTGCATAAGATATGTCTGATAAATTTGCAATTCAAACTATACTATCTAAAATTTTATTTAGTTTTTCTGCAGAATTCAAGCTAATATCATTTGCTTCTTCATAATTTTTTAATTTTTTTGCTAGGCTTAGTGTTGATATTATTTCACTAAGGGGAGTTTTCATCTCATGATTTACATTTGCAGTAAAATCTTCTAAAGAATTTATACTTTGTTCAATAACTTTAAAATTTTTTCATACAAAAAAATATCAAATATAATAAAAAAATATAAAGAAAGGAGAGAGAAATAAACTAAAAAAACTTATATATCTTATGTAATTTAAAAGTATATAATTATTATTTATTGATAATATTATTTTGTAATTATCATTACTTATAGTTATATTTTTTATCAAAAATTTAGAATCTCACTCATTAAAAATTCATATTTTCTCTTTATTTTTAGGTAAAATTTCTATAAATGATGTAATTACTTCTCAATTTTTATATATTGTACTATTTTCAAGAGTTTTTAAAATGATTTTTTGTAATGTTTTGTCAGCACTTTCGATTTGAGAATAATATTCTTCTTTATTTTCTAATATATTAATTATTCAAGTTAATTTATTTTCGAGAGCTTCATTTAGTTCTATGTTATTTGAAATATAATTTATTCATACAAAAATAGCTTGGATAAAGTAAAAAGATAGCATTACAAATAATGCAAAAAAGAAACTTAACTTTATTTTATATTTTTTTAGTAATTTAAAATTATTCATAACTTTATGTATATGAAATAAAATTTAGTAAATAAGTAATAAATTAAATATCAGTGGGTTATATATTTTGTATTTTTTAATCACTAATTCTATATCATTCTCATCTAACTGTTTCAATTAAATCTTTTCATAGTTTTTTCCTAAGATATCATATATATATATCAATTGTTCTAGATGGGAAAAAATCATCATATTCTCACCAAACTTTTTCAAGTAATTCTTTTTTTGAAATAATTTTTCATTTGTAATTTAACATATAATTAAGTAATTCATATTCTAATTTACTTAAATGAATTATCTTAGAATTAAGTTTTACAATTTTTACATTTTTATCAATTTCTATTTCTCATATTTTTATATTTTTACATTTTTCTGTAAAATTTCTTCTAATAAGAGCTTGAATTCTTAAGATAAGTTCTTCATAATTAAATGGCTTTGTTAAAAAATCATCAGCTCAAGAATGAAATCATGAAATCTTATCTTTTATAGTATCTCTTGCTGTTAGTATTAAAATAGGAATATTTATTGAAGCATCTCTAATTTTTTTGATAATTTCAATTCAATCATCTTTTCAAAGTCATAAGTCCATTATAACTAAATCATATGAATCACTTTTTAATTCTAGATTTACTCAATCTCATGAAAATAACTGCTTAGATTTAATATTTTCAAGTTCTAAATATTTAGCTATATTATTTGAAAGAATATGATTATCCTCAACTATTAAGATTTTCATAATAATAAAAATTAATTTTATAAAAACAATAGTACTTTTTTTTGAGTTTTATAAGAAGTTGATAATTTATATTTTATAAAGTTTGATAAGATTGTAAAGTTTTATTTATATTCTCAAAATATGTTTTAACTCAATTAGTTCAATCTTGGTTTATAATTCTAATTAATTCACTTCAGATAATTGCAAAATCAGCAATTTTGCATACCTCATTTATATCTTCAGATGTTTTTACTCAAAATCCTACTCATATTTCTATATCTTTTGTACTTTTTAAATTATTTATATAATCTTCAAAATTTTTTCAAAATGTTATTTTGTTTCAAGTTGTCATATTTTGACTAACGGCATAAACAAATCAACTTGATAGTGAAAAAATTTTTTTAAGTCTAGATTTTTCACAAGTAGGGGAAACAACTAGTATTAGATTTATATCATATTTTTTACATAATTTTATAAGTTCTTTTCACTCTTTTTCATCAAAAGGCATATCAGGAATTATAAAACCATAAACTCAGATTTGTTTAGCTTTTTTTATAAATTTTTCTACTCCATAATTGTAAACTATGTTGTAATATGTCATTATAAGAATTTTACAGTCATTACTTTGTCCCCCTTCGATAAGGGGGGTAGGGGGATTTTGTACTATAAACTTTTTCAAAAAATCAAAACAAATACTTGGAGTAATTCAGTTTTCCAAAGCTACTTCATTTGCATTTGAGATTATTGGACCGTCAGCGATAGGATCAGAAAAAGGAATTTGTATTTCTATGTATTTTGAGTATTTACTCAGGATTTTTAGTAATTCTAGGCTTTCTTTTATACTAGGATAGCCACAAACTAGATGTGTCATTATGGGGTTTTTCATAAGTTTTATTGTTTAGAAATTAAGTATCATTTTAAAAAATCTAAAAAAGTTGAGTCAAATTTTGGAGCAGTTATAAATAAATCCTTATCTCATCTACCGGACAGATTGCATACCACAATCTGTTCTTTTTTTAATTTCGGAGCTAGTTTTATAACTTCGGCAACGGCGTGAGCTGATTCTAGAGCTGGGAGTATTCATTCAGTTTGCATAAGTACTTTTATAGCATTTAGTGATTCATCATCAGTTGCATAAGTCATAGTTACTCTTTTTATATTTTCTAGATAGGCAATTTGAGGACTAACTCCTGAGTAATCAAGTCAAGCAGAAATGGAGTAGGTATCAAGTACTTGTCAATCATTATCTTGTATAAAGTATGATTTGTATCATTCTACGAATCATATTTTTTTGTTTGCAAATCTGGAAGCATGTTGACCGGATTTTATTCACTTTCATCAAGCTTCAACTCAAATTAATTTAACACTTTTATCATCTAAAAAGTCATAGAAAAATCCAAGAGCATTGCTTCATCACCCCACACAAGCTACCATATAATCTGGAAGAATTGTGTTTTGTCCCCCTTTGATAAGGGGGGTAGGGGGGATTTGTTCTTTTAACTGTTTTCTAACCTCTTCTCATATAATTTTTTGAAAAAACACATTCATAGATGGATAAGGATTTGGTCAACAAGCAGTTCAAAGTAGGTAATAGGTATCTTTAGAATTATTTAATAGGTCTTTTAATGCTGTATTCACAGCATCTCTTAGAGTTTGATTTCACTCGTATACTGGAATTACTTTTGCTCATGCAAGTTCCATATAAATCACATTTGGTCTTTGTCTATCATAATCTTTTTTTCACATATAGATTATACATTCAAGTCCAAGTTTTGCACATATTGCAGCAGTTGCAAGTCAGTGTTGACCAGCTCAAGTTTCTGCGATTATTCTTGTTTTTCAAAGGTATTTTGCAACAAGTGCTTGTCATACAGAGTGGTTTATTTTGTGTGCTCAAGTATGATTCACTCATTCATTTTTTAAGTAAATTTGAGCTCAACCAAGCTTTTTTGTTAGATTTTCAGCATATATAAGAGGGGAAGGTCTACCTATATAATTTTTGTGTAAATCTTTCAGTTCTCGTATAAAGTTTTTATCTTTTTTTAATTTGAAAAAGGCATCTTTTACTTCATCCATAATTGGGATAAGTAATTCGGGAATATATCTTCAACCGAACTCTCAGAAATGTCAGTCTGGGTTTATTATTATGTTTTTTAGGGTCATAGGAATAGGTATTAGAAAATATTTTTTTATTAAATAACAATTTAGTTCTACTTTTGAATCCAAAAGTAGCAAAAGATTCGGGGGGCTCGAATTTCAGAATTAATATTTTTGGGGCTTACGGTAAGTCCTCACTATCGTCTCACCCCCCAAACCCCCAAGTATCTAAATGTTTAGAGAATATAGTAAAAATTAATTCTTATTTTCACTACATTGCAATTGAAAGGTAAAACAATTCTTTCACATTATATTTGCTCTGTGATATGAACTTAAACCTGGAAACACTTCAGGGATTTTTAAGGGAACGACGTCCCTTAAATTCTTTTGTTTTACTTTTGGAAGCAAAAGTAAAGAGTAATTATATTGTTTTTATATTTTATTTTTGAAAGAAAAAGTATAAAATATTTTAAAGAACAACTGTTATATCTAATCTTGTATAAGTTTCTCAATATTTTCTTTCAATATTATTAGTCAATTTTGTGTTAGAATACTTTCTGGGTGGAACTGGAACGAGAAAAAGTTTTTGTGTTTTAGAGCATAGATTTCATTTGTTTTTTCATTATTTGAGAATTCAATATTTTTTTCTGGATTGCTTTTTAAAGACTCGCAATGACAGTTGATATTTTCTTTAAATCAAGCAAAAGTATTATAAAAAGCAACTTTTTGTAATTCTCAGAACAAATTTATTTCTATTTGTTCTCATTGAGTTGGTATTTCTTTTTTCTGTACCTTTACATCTAAGTATCTACATATAAGTTGATGTCAAAGACATATTCAAAAAAACTTTTTATTATTTTTGTATAGATAATCAATTATTTCTAAATTTTTTTGCATTTTTTCAGTGTTGTCTAATGGATTTCATGGTCCTGGTCAGATTAGTGAAATATCAAAATTTTCTAGTTCGTTAATTTTGATTTCATTAAATCTTTTTAATGTGATTTTATATCAAAGTATTTTCAATATATGCGCTATCATATTTGTAAAATCATCTTCATTATTTATAATAAGAATTTGTTCTTCTTTTGTTTTTAAATTTTCAAAATCTTGTTTAAAAAACCAAGTTTTGCTTAGATTTTGATTTCTTTTTTGGATAAGTTCTTGTACTTCATCATCTAAATAATATTTTTCTAAAAAGTTTGTTTTTTTATTTGTAATTCAAAGAAGGGCATTTAAAACTCATTTTGATTTTATTTGTATTTCAGCATATTCATTTTCAGGGACAGAGTCTTTTGTTAAACTTCCTCAAACACAAAATTCTAGTCATCAATCTAAGTTGATATTGAGAGTCCTTATCATTATACTGCTATCTAGAGAATCTTTTTTTAAGTGAGTGATTACTCATGCATAATATCTTCTATCAAAATTTTCGTATTTTTTTACAACTTTAAAAGCACTTTCAATTGGACTACCTACAACAGTACAAGCCCACATAGATTCTCTAAATACATCAATTTTTTTCATTTGACTTTCTCAACTAAGTAAGTACTCAGTGTGAATCAGATTAGACATTTCTTTTAAGATTGGTCATACAATTATTCATCAACTTGAACAGATTTTACTCATCATCTTAAGTTCTTCATCTACACACATAAAAAGTTCATTTATTTCTTTTTTATCATCAAGAAAATTCACAAACTCTTTTTTAAAATCTCAGTAGTTATCATATTTAGCTTTTCTAAAAGTTCCAGAAATGGGGTTCATTCTAACCACATTATTTTTTATACTTACATTTCTTTCAGGGCTTGCTCATATAAAAAACTCATTTCAATCAAAAAATACAAATTGTAGATAACTACCATATTCAGATAAAAGAATTCTTTTATAAATTGTTAAAGCTTTATTTTTTTCAAACTCTTTTATCTTTCAACTAATTTTTTGAGCAATACAAAAATTGGATCATTCTCAATTTCAAATTTCATTTTTTATAACATTTTTTACTATTTCTTCATGTTCTTCTTTTGAAAAATTATCTTTAAGATCTCAAATTAAATCAATTTCTTTTTCTTCAAAAGTTTCTATAAATTCTTCAATAGTTAATTTTTTTTCTTTATCTATGATTATAGATATAATTTTTTCATCATTTTCTTTTACTTCAAATCATCTTTCCTTGGCTTGTGAGAATGGAGTAATAAATATTTGTTCTAAGTTCTCATCTATTTCGGATAATAGATTATATTTTTTCACTTTTCATGAGAAGTATCTTATGAAGCCTTCTCACTTTTTTTTATAAATTATAAATGGTTTTGTGTACATAATGTTTTTATTTAAAAAGTAAATTATGATTATGTCATTCCCGAGAAGTCGGGAATCTTCTTTATATCATATCTAAGTTTTATCAATATAGTAATTATCTCTTACTTTTGTAATCAAAAGTAAGCAAAAGTTTTAGGGGGCTTCGAAATTCAGAATTAGAGTTTCATGTTTTCTGTAAGTAATCACTAGAATCTTGCCCCCTAAGACCCCATATTTCTTGTAGTTTTTTTATATAGTAAATCTTTAAAGTTAATTATTTATGTTTATTTTATCAATAATTTTTACTATTCTTTTTGCTTTTCTGTTGCAGATATTTTTTCAGTTATCTACTCAGGATGCTATGTCTACTCAGGATGCATTTGGGACTTTTTTTAATATTTCTTGGAGATTGAATTCATTTATTCATCAAGCAATTAAAAATGGTTTAGATAGTTTTAAATTATTTAATATTTCATAATTATATCATTTTCAACTTCATGGGTTAGGCGAGTCTATTATGTATAAATCAATATTTTTATCTTCTATAATATTATTTACTTCATTGTAGGAAATAGCATGTATTATGTATAATCATTCTTTTTTTAGATATACAAAATTACAATTTCAGTATATTTGTAGGGAATTCATTTTTGTTTCTTTTGCAATTTTTATGATTTCATCTAGATATGTTTTATCTAAATTTTGCCAGATTTTATTTTCATATTTTCAGAAAAGTCATACTCTATTAACAGTTTTTGGAGTAATAATTTCTTTTGCTTTTTCTATAGATATTTTTCTTTTTGAAGTTTCTATAAAATTGAATCAAAGAAAATCAATTCAATTATAATTTTTTAATTTATTTCTGATTCAACAAAGTTTTAGTATTTTTTTCATAATTTAATATTAATATTAATTTAAAAAATTCAGTGCTACTTTTACGTTTATATCTACTAGATCACTGTAAGCTCAAGCATTTTCTCAGGCGATTATTTGTTTTGCAATTTTGATTTTTTTGTCTATATCTTTTTCAAGTATGTCTACTAATTTTACATTTTGAAATCAAAAATCCTCTGGACTTATTTCATAATTTTTTATTTTTCAATTTTTTAATTCAAAAACTTTTGTTTTTCAAGTTAGAGTTACTTCATCAAGTCAATCTTCTCATCTTACAATTAGCACATTCTTTTTTCATAGAATAAGGCATGCTTCTATCATAAGTTCCATCTTATCTTCAAAACTACAACCAATCATTTGATAATTAGAATTAGCAGGAGATAGGAGAGGTCAAAGTATGTTAAATATAGTTGGTTTTGCATAGTTTTTTCTTGCTTCAGCAAAATCTTTCATAAAAGGAAAGAAATTTTTTGCATACAGGAAAGCTATATTATTGTTTTTATATTCTTCAAGGGTATCTTCTTTTGAATTTGGAATCTTGTATCAAAGTTTTTCAATTAGATCAAAGCTTCCAAATCTACCACTACTAGCATTATTTCAGTGTTTTGCAACCTTTATTCACATATTAGCTAGTTTTAGGGAAGTTAAAGTTGATGTATTTATTCTATCTAGACCACTTCAACCAGTTCAACAGATATCTATAGAATCAAATAAATCTATTTTTATAGCTTGTTTTGATTTAAGATAAATTACTATTTCAGCAAGTTCTTCAGGAGTAACTTTTTTTTCAGCAACATCTTGAAGCATTTTTAATTTTTCACTTTCAGATATATCATTTTCTAGGACTTTTTTTATAAATTTTTTCATAGGTTATTATGTTAAAAAATAGTGTATTGTTTTTAACTGTCATTGCGAGCTTTTACGAAGCAATCCAGGGAATATGAAATAACATAGTAAATGGATTGCTTCATACTTCGCAATGACAGTATCATAAATTATTCTTTTTTAGATAATTTTTTCATAAAATATGTTCAGATTAGAACTCAGTTAAATTTGTGTTTGTATTTTTCTATGTCTTGTAAATTGGTAATTCATGAGAATGCGAATAGTAGTTTATTGGCTAGGGAATATTTATATTTTTCTTGTAAATTAATATGAGAATTATTATCAATTTGCATATTTCATAGATTTCTGGAATTAATTGCGATTCAGAAATCAAGGGAATCGCTTAACTTTATTATTTCTTTTAAATCTTTTTCATTATCTATTTCCACAATTGGAAATATGTTTTTTTCTTGAGTATAATTTATAAGATTTATCAAATCTGACTTTTTTAGAATTCTTTTTATCAAAAGTAAAGCATCATATCAAAAATATGAAGCTCAATCAATTTGATTTTTATCTATCACAAATTCTTTGAAAAAAATAGGTTTTTTATATCTTTTTTTAAATATTGTTCATCTATTTATATCTCAATTAAAGTATTTTTTATCTACTAAATTCGATACTGCTTTGATTTTAGGGTTATTTCAATAAAAATCCAGTATAGTATCAATATTTTTATCTTGTGCAAGATTAGAAATACTTGGAGATTTTAATTTGATTTCTCATATTATTTGAGCATCTTTTTTTGTAAAGATTTTTTTAAATAAATCTTTGTTTGACTTAATTGATGCCAATTCTTTTGCCTTATTTTTTACGATCTCATCTAAAATTATCATATATATATAATTTAATAAATAAAAAAAGCTGTTAATTTTAATAACAGCTTTTAATTTAGAATTTTTGTAAAATTTTATACAACAAAAACATAACTAAAACTGTTATTTTTAGTTATTAGCCACCAAGTAGTTGTAAATATTTTATTTTTCATAGGTTTTATTGTTAAGTTAAAGTTAATATATGTTTTTTTGTAGTTTTGTCAAAATAATTTTATTATTATATTTTTTTGACTTTTTTAAAATTTTTGATAAGATGTTTTCGTATCACCACAAAAGAGGTTCCAAAAAGTGTCAGTGCTTTAGGACACCTCTTTTTTTTGTCTTTTTTTATAGTCATAATAGGAGATTTTCTGTTTTATTTCTTTAAGTCATAGATTCATTCAGTATTGTTTTTTTATTTTATTATAAAGTGAAGAATATTTTCTACCTGGAAATAGAATTTTTGCTAATAATCATTTTTGTATCAGATAATTCACAAGCTTTATATAATCTCAATCTCAGGTAACTAAAACTATTTTATCAAAATCTGGTTCTTCAATAATTCTTTTCATTATTTCAAAAACTATATCTACATCTACATTTCATTTCTTTTTTCATTTCAATTCACTTGAATGTTCTCTAAAGACTACGATAAATCAAGCTTTTTGAAGCTTACTATATAAATCTTGTTCTTCTTCTGATATAAATCAAATAAAATAATAAGCCTCTTCAATTTGGAACTTATCTTTTAGGTAGATTCTAAATTTCTTATAATCAATTTTCCAGTTTTCAGCACTAGTTCCTAGATGGAGATTTTGTCAGTCTATGAAGGCTATATTATTCATGGGGATTTATTTTAGGAATATAATTTTAAACTTTAATTATGATATATAAAATAAGTTAAAATACAATATAATTACTCTTTACTTTTGCTTCCAAAAGTAAAACAAAAGAATTTAAGGGACTTCGTTCCCTTAAAAATCCCTGAAGTGTTTCCAGGTTTCTGGGTTCATATCACAAATTAAGTTTGATTTTAAGTTAGAGTTTTACCTTTCAATTGATCACTTAGTAAAAATAAGAGAAAAATTATTTTTTACTAAATACTAAAAACATTTAGAAATATGGGGTCTTAGGGGGTGAGATTCTAGTGACTACTTACAGAGAGCACAAAGCATTAATTCTGAATTTCGAAACCCCCTAAATCTTTTGCCTACTTTTGGATTCAAAAGTAGAACTAAATTGTTTTCTTATAAAAAATGCATTATATATCCTAAAAACTTGTTTGAGATGACATTGTAGATTCTACAAATCTCAATATGTGAATTCAAATCATAGATGTTCTAAAAACCTTTCAACATCATCCATTTGAAGTACTATTGTATTGTCATTTTGAAGTGGGTGAAAACCTATCAAAACTCATTTTAAATTACTTTCAAATACTACTTTTATATCTTTATCTTTATTATTGATTAATGCAAAAGGACTTACACTTCAAGGTCTTAAACATATTTTTTCCATCATAAGTTCTTCTTCTAGAAAGCTCATTTTAGAATCATCAAATATCTCTCTTATCTTATTTGTTTCAAGTTTTTTATCTTCTCATACGACAACCATATAAAAATTTGTTCACTTTTTGTTTCTTATAAGTAGACTTTTGACTCTTTGTCAGGGGATATCTATTCATTTACAATCCAAAACAGAATGAACTGGTTGGTGTTCATAGTTTGTATAGTTTATATTTAAATCATTGAGTACTTCAAATACTTTGTTTTTCATAGGTTTAAATTATTTATCTTTAGCCATATCTATCAAAATTTGCCAATTTTCTTTATATTTTTGTAATTTCATTAAAGATTTTGAATCTCACCAATCTTTAATTTCATTTATAGGAATAATATAACATTCTCAATTATTTGTATTAATTCAAATTATTAAATCACAATCTTTTTCGCTATATTTATATTTTCTACTTTCTGCTTCTCTACTTATTTGTTGTCAACTACGAGTTCCTCCAGTGAAATTAATAGAGTTATTTCAAGTTCATTTTATTTGAATTCTTAAAAGTTTTTTTGCTCATCATATATCAACAATGGCATCGTATTTTGCATTTGTTACATCAACTCTTGAGCAAGGAAATCATGCTTTAATTACTCTTCATACAGCTATCATTTCATCTGCATTTCAATTCATGGTTCTAAATATTCAACTATCAATTCAAGTTAAATTTATTATCCAATTATTTTCTTCCATATAATTTAGAAATATTATATATAAAGTATTTTTTCGGCTACTCTTTTTATAACTGGAACTGAGACACTATTCCCAGCTTGTTTATATAATTGTGAATCAGCTATATTGGGTAATATAAAATCTTTTGAATATCATTGAATTAAAAATGCTTCTTTAGGGGTGATTTTCCTAATTCATTTTTTATCTAAAATAATAGGTACATTATGTCATCAAGTTCACATATTTGCAGTAAGAGTAGGGCATACTCATGATTTATTTTCTCTAACATATTGTCTTCTCCATTGATAAATTCTATCAAATCTATTTACATCATTTTTTATTCTATCAAATAAAGGTTTTCAATTATAATAATATTTTTCATCGACTTCATTTTCAAGTATTTCCCTAAAATTAATTTTTAATTCAATTTTCTCAGGAAAGTTGAATTTATCATACTTTTCTTTATCTCTGAATCAAACAATGTATATTCTTTCTCTATTTTGAGGTACATTTCAGTATTCCATACTATTCATTACTTTATGATGAATATAATATCATTCTTCTTTTAACATTTTTAACATCAATCTTAATGTTTCTCATTCTGCATGAGAGGCTAGATTTTTTACATTTTCTAAGAAAATTATAGGAGTTTTTTTCTCTTTTAAAATTCTGATTATGTCAAAAAATAAAGTTCATCTATGATCTTCAAATCATTTTTGATATCATGCAATTGAAAATGATTGACAAGGAAAACCTGCACAAAGTATATCATGGTCTGGAATACTTTTTTCATCTTGTAATGTGATGTCACTATTGAAATTTCAATTATCAAATAGCTTTGAGTTATGTTCTTTATAGTTTATTTCATAAGTTTTTCTAGCATTTATATCTATTTCTGATGAAAAAACACATTCTCATCATAATTCAGAAAGTGCTTTATGAAATCATCAAACTCAGGCAAACAAATCAATAAATTTAAACATATTTTATTTAATTAAATTTTATATACACTCAGTATACACTTTTTATAAAAAAGTAAAGTTTTTTTATATCAATTCATTCTCGATATTGATTTCTCAGTGTAAATCCTCCAACATCTTGATTTTTATTTGTTCATAACTTAAGTTTTGAGCTAGTAACCGTCACAATTTTGTTATCATCGATTCCATACTCATATCATGAGCTGGAATTGCTAGGTCATTTTCTTTTAAGTATTGTCAATTTTCATTTACTTGAAAACTTGCCACTCAACTTGGTGCTTGAGTAGTAACGACTATAGGAATTTTCTTTTCTTTTAGATATTCAAATGCTGGAAATAGATGAGAACTTGGGTCTCATGCTCAAAATGCTCTAAAAACAAAAGCTTTAATTCAATTATTTTCTACCAATGATTTAAATATATCTACTTGCATTCATGGAAATTCAGTTATTGAAGCTATATATTTTGTATCAAAATCCTTTTTTACTGATAATACTCTTGATTGTATAGCTAATGGCTTTGATTTTGATAAATAAGATACATGTTTTTTAAAAGCAGAATCATTAAGTCTAATAAATCGTCCTATTTGTCACAATGATCAAGTTTGAAATGAACTAAAAGGATCATAATCAAAATCTGTTCATTTTTTTACTCTAGTTCAGGAGATTATTTTAGATCAAAAGACAGCCATAACTCATTTGATTTCATTGTATCACCAAACAGAGATTCTTAATGCATTTTCTAGGTTTGTTACTGAATCAGTTCATAAGTAACCTAAAGGAACTTGAGCTCAAGTAAGAATTATAGGTTTATTGATATTTTCAAATGCAAAAGACAATGCAGAAGATGTATATCACATAGTATTGGTTCCATGTAAGATTATAAATGCATCAAAATCATCATATTTTTCTTCTATTTTTTCTATTAACATAGTCCAATTTTGAGGTTGCATATCAGAACTATCTATATTAAAAACTTCTTCAACAGCAGGTTTAATTTCTATATTCCAATTTAATTTTATAACATTTATAGAATCTTCCAATATAGACATAAAATTATTTGAATCAGATTTTGTATTTTGACTTACTTTACTTTTTGCTACATTTCAAGCAATTGTTCATCAAGTAAATATAACTAAAATATTTTTTTGCATTGCCATATATATTTTTTATATTATAAACTAAATTTTCTCCTTCCCACCCATAAAAGGTTTTAAAATTTCTGGAATCATTACATCTCCATCTACTGTTTGATAATTTTCTATAATTGCAATTAGACATCTACTTAGTGCTATAACTGTACCATTTAGAGTGTGAACATATTGAGGTTTTCAGTTTTCATCTCTGTATCTAATACCAAGTCTTCTTGATTGGTATTCTCATACATTACTACAACTTGTTACTTCTCTGTATTTTTCTTGTCCTGGCATCCAAGCTTCTAGATCATATTTTTTCATAGCTGGATTTCATAAATCTCCTGAACAGATATTTAATTTTTGATAAGGAATTCAAAGTCCTTGCCGGATATCTTCTTCTATTTTTGTCATTTCATTATGCAATTTTTTACTATCTTCTGGCTTACAGAAACAAACCATTTCTACTTTATCAAATTGATGTCATCTCAAGATTCATTTCATATCTTTTCCAGCTGATCAAGCTTCTCTTCTAAAACAAGAAGAGTATCCTACATATTTTATAGGGGAATCTAGATTTTCTATAATTTCTCAAGCATGATAAGAAGTAACAGGAACTTCGGCAGTTCAAACTAGATATAAATCATCGTCTCCTGGGTTTATTTTGTAAACTCAGTCTTCTCCAGCTGGTAAATATCAAGTACCAAACATTGCAGGTTCTCTAACTAATACAGGTGGTAAAACTGGCATAAATCATCTACTTGCCAAAACTGAAATAGCATAATTTACAATCGCAAATTGTAAAAACACTAAATCTCATTTTAGGTACCAAAATCTTGCTCAACTTATTTCTGCTCATTTTTCTGTATCTATCCATCATTTTTGTTCTCCGATTTCATAATGAGTTTTCGGTTTGAAATCAAATTTTGTAGGTTCTAAAAATCTTCAATCAACTGTATTTCCACTATCATCTGGTCAAATAGCAGCAGTTGAATCAAGAAAATTAGGCAATCTCCAAAGTATTGCATTATATTCTATTTCAAGTGATTTAATTTCTTCTCATAGAGATTTTTCTTTTTCTCACAAGGACTTCATTTCTGATAATTTTGATTCTTTTTCTTCTTTCCCAAGAGTTGGTATTAACTTAGAAAATACATTTTTCTTGTTTTTGATTTCATCTAATTCTTGATTTAACGTAATCATTTTTTTATCCATTTTCAAAAAAGCATCTAAATCAACTTTTAGATTTCTTTTTTTTATATTATCTTTCATTAGTTCAGGATTTTGTCTAACGAGTTTTAAGTCTACCATAATGTTTTTAAAGTTAATAAATTATTATTCCCAAATTATAATTATAAAATATCTTTTTTCAAATTTAGTTTGGATATGTAAAAGAAGTAGTATAATAAATAGATTGAATAATCTTGTCAACTACAATTTCAAAAAATATTTGATAAACAATAGTAAACACTTAAAATTATTTTTATTTAGAAAATAAAAAACATCTCATTTAATATCTTTCGCTTGGGAGAGTGATAAAAATAAAGAAATGAATATGAAATAAAAAAAGAGAGATAGAATAAAACAAATTTTACTTTTCTAACAATAATAATATGCAAAATAACACAAAAAACAACTGTCATTGCGAGAGTAACGAAGCAATCCAGAAAACTTGAAATAACATAGTGAATGGATTGCTTCATAAAAATTCGCAATGACAATATAGAAATAAAAAGTCCGGACTTAATTGAGCCTTCACCCTAGTAGAATTAATCGTCGTAATCACAATCCTAGCAATTCTATGAACAATAGCCTTTATAAGTCTACAAAACTATACAAAAGATGCAAGAGACTGAGTAAGAATATCAGATATAAATAATATAAAAAAGAATCTATGAATATTTATCACAGAAAAATGATTCTATCCAACCCCAGATAACTGAACTCAAATAACATATAGTTGAACAACAGCATGGACACAATGAACAGTATGAGATAATGTAACAACAAATCTAAGAAATCTATCAAAGAAACCAACAGATCCACTAAGTAATAATGAATATACATATAGTCTAGCAAATAATAATACAGAATACCAACTATCATATGTAACAGAATGATGATTATCATACAATATACAATTAACAAATCAAGCGAATGCTGCCACAACAAAAACAGCAACAGCAAAAGTAACAGGAACATATAATGAGAAACTACTAAAAGTATCAACAGGATCAATAGACTATATACTAGCAGTACCAAGTATAATAAACTCAGATTTAAGTGATAAAAATCTACAAAGTATAATAGATAATAGAAAACTAGTATATAATAACTATCAAAATATCCCAGACTCATATAAAAACTTATGATACACAATGACTTGATGATTTGATTTTGCTCCACCATCAAATAATATAGTAGTACTAAGCTGATCAACTGTGTCATTATTATGAGAAACAGTTAAAATAGCATTTATAAATAACCTAAAAACGATATATAACACAATACCATTAAATCAAGAACCAACATATACAGAAATAATAAATACAACAGGTACTAATGAACAAGTAGCACTAGTAGATACATATATATCAAATCATGTATGATGAATAACATGAATAATATCAACTATTACTATACCTCAAACATATAGTTGTACTTGATCTCTAGTAACAGCAAATGCAACTATAACAAATACTACATGATTAACAACAAATACAGATTATCAAAAATCAGATTCAATTTGATTTTGTTATTATAATTGTATAAATTGATATACTTGAGATGATTGTAATACACCTGTATTTTTATCTAATTGTACTGAAAATTGACAAATTATATATACAAATGATATTTGAATTGAGATTTGAAGAGTATATAATGATTGATCATTTCTTTCTTGAAATCCAGAATTATTAGATTGTACATGAAATATAATAGTATGTGCATGAACAAACTCTTGATATACATTACAAGCATGTAATCTATGATCAAATACAGTAGGAGCTACTAATAATAGTACTTCATATTGAAAATATTATCAATGGTGAAATAATTATGGTTCACTAGCTTGATGAGCAACAACTACAACTTTAGCTAATGCATCATGATATAATCCACCTACATATTATACATCCACAGAATTTATAAAATGAAGTAATGATTGGACTACAGTACAAAATGATAACTTATGGTGAGATTCAACAGGTTGAAGTATAGCAAGAAAATGACCATGTGATTTGGGGTACCATGTACCAAGTCAACCAGAATGGGTAGCAATAAATACAGCATGATGATGGGAAACAACATTATGAACAGCTCTATCAAATACACTTAAAATGCCTATGGCAGGTAACCGTTCCTGGCTTAGTGGTGATATGAATACTCCCGGTACCACTGCTCGTTATTGGTCATCATCACCTAAGAGTATTTCAGGGTACTATATGTATTTCATTTCTAACAGTATTAATCCTAGTAATTCTAGTGATCGTGCTGGATGATTCTCTATTAGATGTATTAAGAATTAATTAATAACATTATACCATACATTAATTTGAAAATATTGATTTTTTACTTACAATAAAAGAAAATTAATCTTAAAAATTTATTGATGTCAAAATATATAAAAATAGAAGAAATAAAACTGAGTTTGAATGAAAATGAGAATTTACTTAGTGAGAAAATAGTAACAGTCTTGGGAATAAAAAAAGAAGATTTACTTGATTTTAAAATCTCTAAAAAAGCAATTGATTCAAGAAACAAGAGAAATATACTTTTTGTTTATTCGGTTTGAGTTAACATAAAAGATGAAGAAAAATATTTTCAAGATATAGATAAATTAAATGAACAAATAAAAAATAATATCAAAAAACATAAAATAAGAATTGAAGAAGAATTTATTTATGAGATAAAAAAAGTAAGTAATAAACCCAAAAATCCACCAATAATTATAGGAAGTTGACCTGCCGGATTATTTTGTGCTTTAGTTTTGGCTGAAGCTTGATTAAAACCGATAATAGTCGAGAGATGAAAAAAAGTAGATGAGAGAATTAAAGATGTAGAATTGTTTTCTAGTACTTGATTACTCAACAATAACTCAAATATACAATTTGGGGAATGATGAGCTGGGACTTTTTCAGATGGGAAACTATATACTCTTATAAATGACCAAAGAAGTAAATTTATATTTGAAGAATTTGTAAAAGCCGGAGCTCCTGCAGAAATAATTTATGATGCTAAACCACATATATGAACTGATAAATTAAGAATACTTGTAAAAAATTTAAGAGAAAAAATAATTTCTTTAGGTGGTGAAATAAGATTTGAAACTTGTATGACTGATATAGAAGTAATAGATTCAAAGTTAAAATCCATAACTTTAAATAGTTGAGAAAAACTAGAGACGGATGATTTGATTTTAGCTATATGACATTCTGCTCGCGACACTCTGGAAATGCTTTACAATAGATGAGTAGAAATGAAAGCAAAACCTTTTGCTATGTGAGTTAGGATAGAGCATGATGCAAATCTGATCAATAAATCACAATACTGAGATAATTATAATAATAAAAAACTTTGAACAGCTAGATATAAATTGGTAACTCACAACGAAAAAGAAAGATCAGTTTACACATTTTGTATGTGTCCTGGAGGTTATGTAGTTCCAGCATCAAGCGAGGAAAATAGACTTTGTATAAATGGGATGAGTGAATATAATCAAGATAGTGGAATATCAAATAGTGCATTACTAGTTCCTGTTAATCCTCTAGATTTTCCTTCAACTCATCCATTATCTTGAATAGAATTCCAAAGATATTGGGAAGAAAAAGCTTTTATTCAAGGGGGAAGTGATTATAACGCACCTGCACAATTAGTAGGAGATTTCTTAGCAAAAAGACCTTCAAAACATATATGAAAAGTAGTTTCAACTTATAAACCATGAATAAAACTTACTTCAATAGATGAATGTCTTCCAGAATTTATAACAAAAGCTCTCAGAATTGCATTACCAGAACTTGATAAAAAAATCAGATGATTTGCAAGTAATGATGCTATACTTACGGCTATTGAAGCTAGAAGTAGTTCAGTAGTTAGGTTTACAAGAGATGAAGCTTCAGAATCAAATATAGCATGAATTTATCCTGCCTGAGAATGAGCTTGATATGCAGGGGGGATTACATCTTCGGCTATAGATTGATTAAGAGTTGGGGAGAGTATAGTGGGGAAGTATAGCTAAGATTTAGATTGTACTCCAAAAACAATATTTTCATTAAATTCTAAAATTTTTGCTTGAATTGCCTGAGTCAACATCTTTTCACTTGCTCATTGTATTACATTGTATCATTTTCTTGGTTTTAATCATCTATCTAATTTATCAAAAATCATAGTTTCAGTTAATCTTGAATCAGATATTATTGTTCAATCTGGTTCTTTAGTTGTATCAAACATACCCAGAGCATTTGTTGAATCTTTTTTTATAAATAGGTTATTTATGTTTGTAAATACATTTGTAAGTTCAGTATTTTTTGAATTAAATATTTCATCTAGACTAATTTTAATATTTTCTAAATATTTTTCATCTCAATTAATAACTTCCTTAAATCTTTTCCCATTTGTTATTTTTCTTAAAGTATCATCTGTATTTCAATTTAAATAAGTTCATATATCATCATAAACTTTTATATTTTCTTGTCTGATTTTTTCCAAATTTGGTTTGATTTTAAGTTTATATTCCAAATATAAAATCTTTTTTTGTCTCTCTGTGATATTAATATTTTTTCAATCTTCTTCTAATCTATCAAAAAATTCATCTTCTTGTACAATTCAATCTTCTACTAATTTTTTAAAATAATATATATCTACTCAAACTTGCTCCATTATCTGAATAACTGGTCAAGTGCTTGTTAATAATAAAAGTAATTTATCAAGTCAAGATCATTTTGTTAAATCAAATGTTTCATTATCTACAAAATTAGAATTATGTTCTTTTATTAATGATATTATATCGCTTTGTAATTTTAAAAATTCATACATTAATTTGTAAATTTTTTTATCAGTTTCTGGTCATTCATTTTTTATATCTTTTTTTAATACTTCTTCAAATTCTTCAAAAGAACTAGATTTATCTGCTGTAATTTGTAAATATCGAGGACTTATATTTCACCAATTATATTCATCAACCGCTTGTTTTGCCATATTTAAATTAAAGATGGACAATATCAACCTTTCAAATGGTTCACTTTTATCTATACTTAAACCTCTGTATTCCACACAACTAGTTTCATCTTCACCAAATATTGCTTCGCAATCGGATTGTCTATCTCTTATATTTCATCATCTTTCTATTGCATCTCAGACATTTAGTCATCAAAGATTTCAGGCTACTAAAATATTTTGTATAAAATATGTATTTGGATCTAAAGATATTCCATATTCTCAACCAAGAGAAATATGCAATCATCTTGCTCATCTTTTGTAATCTTCTTTTTTGAAATTTAAGTCTAGAAAATCCAAATCTTCAAGTAATTTAAGTTCAAGTAATAATAAATATGGATTATCAGTAGGTTTTGTAGCAATTTCATGAACAGCATCATTTCATCTTGATATTCAGCTGTATTCTGATAATATCTCAATATCATTTTTATAATCACTTCCAGTTAATTCTTTATAACCATCTGCGATGCTTTTTGTAACTTCATACTCTATACCAATAGAAGTTTTAATTGGTACATTTTTATAGGTATTTATAACTTCATTATATCTTTTAAATTTTTGATATACTCAAAGTAGCATTTCTTTTATATTGACATTATCAATTTGATTATTTCAAGAACTATCTTTAAATATCTGAAAACTTTGATTTATCTCTCTTGCAATCATGAGAGTTACTATAGTTCTTCATTTGTCTGATATTTTATTTTCTTCGATGAATTTTTTAAAATCTTTTCAAATATTGACTTCTCTATCAACTAGTTCATCAAGCATTTCATATTTTTCTTTTTTGAGTAATAAGTTAAATACTTCTCATAGTTGCAATATACTACTTCTTGAAATTGTGGGAGAAATATTTGCAAAAATATATTCGTAAAATCATTTTAAATGAGGAGTATCTTGACTTCATTCCAATATTCAAAGTCAAATTATGGTTCCAAATTTTGTAAATGTTTTTATATTTTCTGGTTTTAGATAATCTTTTCTTTCAGGTTTTTCTAAAAACCATGCTTTACTCCAAGGCCTTATTCATTCTGGTTTAAATGGAGCATCTTTTTCAAAAGTAATTAATATATCATTTTCTTTCATCAAATCCAAAAAATTATCTTGTGTTATTGGAAATTTACTTATATCGGATTCTTCTACTTTAATATCATTTTTTAGGCATTCGGAAAAATATCAAAAATAAAGTCATTTTGGATGTTTAGTAATAGAATTAAGATTATATACAATTAAATTATAGTTTACTTCATATTTTGAAAAAGCATCTAGAACTTTAAATATTTTTCTCCAATCTCAAACTTTGAATAATTTTTTTCACAATTTCTTTTTTTCTTCTGATGTTCCACAATAAACAATATCTCTTATAATTCTTCTATCATTTTCACAAATATTATCAATAACTAAATTAAATTGACTTTGATAGTTTACTAACAATTTAATTAAATATGGAATATGTTTTTTCCAATTTATTTTTTTAAGAAACATCTGTGTATCTTCTGTTAGATATTTTTTTTGCACCAATTTTTTTAAATACAAATATTGAACTTCAAGAGGTTGATTTTTTCTTGTTACATCTTCCATAGATTCCATTCAAGGAACTCATAATTCAATCATTGTATAAATTACTCTTCTTCTTACATTTTCAATTTTTCATAAATCTGATTGTAAAAAAAATTCAAGTTCATGTTTTATCTGTTCAGGATTTCTTAAACAATTTTTAACTAAATCTCTACACCATAATCTGATAGTTTCAGTTTGGTTTGGAAAATTGAGAATATTTTTTTGGAGAAGAACTATATTTGATTTATATTTTTCATCATTTTTTACATTGATATTAGTCGTAGTATTCCAATATTTAATCCTATCTATTTTTGAAATATTTTTTTCTCTTCTGATATCTACTCACTTAAAAGCAAGATGTTCTCCATTTCTTATTTCTTTATTAGTGGTTGCTTTTATAAAATATGAAAGACAAGTTGAAATTGTAGAATCATTACTAGCTCAATTTTCATTTGATAAAATATTCCTAAATTTTTCAAAAAACCACCAAGCTCTGTCAATATCTCAAACAGAAGTAGTATATTTTATAATTGATATTATGCCATCTATAGGAATAATAGATCTTCAATATTCCGCAGAATACATAGAATTCTGTAAATTACGAACCAAATTTCTCCAATCAGAATCATCTAAAATTCACATACTATGACCTTTTATAAAAAACTGTGCCATAGCATCATAGTCTCATCTATCCCTATTTCATCTTTTTCCAAAACAATCTTTTCCCAATATATCAAAAATTTTATGAAAAGAAGCATTTGAATAATCTAGTATTAACATTCATCTTTCCCAATCTCATTTATAAGTTCAATATGAGCTTTTTTCTAAAAATTCTATTGCTTCTTCTAGTTTTTTTTCATCTAGAAGTTTTTTTAGAGTTAGAGTTTTCCTTGTTTCAGTCATTTTATCAATTTTTTCATCATTTTTGTTTCTTTTATTTTTAAGTTCTTTTTGTTCTTCAAATAATTTTCTATCAGCTTTTCTAATTTCAGGATCTTTTATTGGATGATTCCAACCGTATTTTTCTGGTAAATAATCAAATAATCAATTTTCTAAAAACAACTCTTTTAATCATAATTTAAAGGGTCTTTTGATTTTTCATTTTATATGTCATTTATTCCTTTTCGAAATTCATTTTGGAATTGAAGTCATAATGTTTTCAGTATTTTCTATCATTAGATTAATATATTCTTGAGCTTTTTCTTTAGTTCAATGTAATATTTCAAAAATAGCTTGATGAGCAAAC
This sequence comes from Patescibacteria group bacterium UBA5194, assembly GCA_002412935.1. Taxonomy (GTDB): domain Bacteria; phylum Patescibacteriota; class Gracilibacteria; order BD1-5; family UBA6164; genus Altimarinus. The sequence continues at coordinate 79,021 of DHWA01000054.1, forward strand.
TTCGTTGCCTTTTTTTCATATAATGAACAACGACTACTCCAATAAAATGCCTCTTTTTTATTTTCAGAAGCTATAATTAATTCTTGAATTTGTTCATCATTTCTTGTTATAAGTAATTCTAAACTTTTTTGATGAAGTTCTTTATCTTTTGTTTTTATTGCATGACTTGTTTTTTTCATAATTAGTTCATAATTATATCAAAAATCATATCAAACTCAATCACCAGTAGCATTTATAAAACTTTCTACCTCTTTAAAATCCGCATTTTTATAATAATATTCTCTGATTTTTCCATAAACTTCATATATATCACTAATAAATCAAATTTTCTTATTATATTTTTGTTTTTCATAAGACATAATGGCTTCTTTTAATGTAGGAATATCAATATTATTTCTATCTAGTTCTTGTATTAAAAATTTTACAATTTTTTCTAATGATTGTTTATGTTCCCAATTTTTTCCTCAATCTTTTATAGGAATATTACAAAATTGTTCTACTGCAGATGAAACTCAATTTGAATCTGGAAAAATTCATTTTTGTAAATTATGAATTACAAAAAAAATATTTTGAGATTCTAGAGGTAAATAAGTCTTTATGATTTGTTCAGCAAATGAAAAATTATTTTTTTCCCATAAATTTTGTAATAAATCACGAAAATATATAAGTTTGGTATCTAAAGTATTAATATAATCACAATATGATAAAATTAATTCTTCAGAGTTGCCTTGAATTAGCTTTTTTACAAAATTTTTAAAATTAAAATAATTTAAATCTTCTTTATAATTATTTAATAGTTTTATAATTTCTTCAAAATTTCACAATTCTAAATATGCATTTAATATTTCACAAAATTTTTCTTCTCTTAAGTTTTTATTTGAAAGAATTTGATCAATTAAATTCTGATGATTTGTCATAATAAGAGCAGCAGATGTATTTTCTAAAGGATTTTTTGAATCTCTATGAAGTACCTTTGTCATACAACCAAGTGTGCCATACATAACTTGAGGATAGATATCTTGTTTTTCCATTTATTAATTTAATTGATATAAAAAAATTGTCCAACAATAGACAATTATTATTGTAAATTGTAATTTGAAGTGCA
>DHWA01000051.1 GCA_002412935.1 Patescibacteria group bacterium UBA5194
CAATTATATGCCAATAAGAAAAATTATTTTTAAATCAAAATTTGATTTTAGATAAGATTGAATATAATTAAGTAAGTTTATTTTTTAAATGTTTTGATTATGGAAAAAGAAATAGATATTGAAGCTTTTAAAAAGGCTTGATTTACTTTTGAAGAGATACAAGATATTATAGAATCAGAAAAAGAGTTTGAAGAAACTTGAATTGCTTATGACTTGGACGAAGCTTTTGTTATGATTAAAAATAATTTATTTTCTAATAAAGAAGATAAATTATGTATAAAATAAAAATACAAAAAAGAGCGATTAAAAGTATAACAAAAACAATAAAATATATATCACAAGATAGTGTGTTTTATGCAAATCAAGTACAAGAATATATTTATAAAAGTATAAAACTTTTAGAAGATTTTCCATTTTTATGAACAGATATTTGATGATATAGAAAAATTATTTTTAAATCAAAATTTGATTTTAGATAAAAAGATGTATAATTTGATTGTTATTTGATAATATTTATTATATGGCAGTAATTAGTGTAGAAGTTCCTGATAAAATTGCAAAAAAATTTCAACCTTATATGGTTATTTCAAGCTTTGAATTATATGAAGAGCTGGATAATAATATTCTAATTGATTTTTGAAGCAAAGGAATAGGGAAAAAAGAATTTGATGAATATTTATCTGCTAAAAATCAATATAATGGTTAAAAAGTGGATTAAGCAGTTAATTTTATTAGAAAAAACTACAAATATAGATTTTGATACAATCATATTTGATATATTGAGCTGAAATTATGAAAAATACGATCAGAAAGAATTAACTTGATATAACAATTTATATAGAGTAAGAGTGTGATGATATAGGATAATTTTTAGAAATGAGAAAAATAATATAAAAATTTTACTTGTATGAACTAGAGGCTCAGTTTATAAACAACTAAAAACTATGTTTTGATAAACAACAACTAACTTTGTTTAGAAAAAATCCCTCTTTTTAAGCAATCGGAGAGGGATTTTTTTTGATGTGTAAAAACTAACCCCGGGGTTATGCCTAGAAGATTTTTCGAACCTTGATATTATCATGTTTATAATCGTTGATTTGAAATCTAAAAATTTGATTTATTTTTAAATCAAAATTTGATTTTAGAATGAATTAGATATAATAATAAAAATATTTTAGTTTTTTAAAATATAAATTATGAATTTGACTATACTTTTCACACATGAACCAGAAGGTGGATATACTGCTGAAATTATAGAACTTCCAGGGTGTGTTTCTTATTGAGATACATTAGAAGAAGCTAAGGAAATGGCAAAAGATGCTGCAATAGGATATATTGAATCTTTAAAAAAACATGATGAGTTTTCTTTATGAAACAGTTTAATCCTGAATTTATAATAAAATTTCTTATATATAATTGATGGATTATTGACCATACAACTTGAAGTCATAAGATAATGTATAATGAAAATACAAAAAAGAGAACGGTAGTTCCACTTCATAAAAAAGATTTACCAATATGAACATTACTGGCAATTCTAAAACAAACTTGATTAACAAAACAAGATTTATTAAATTTTAAGAAATAAAAACATTTGTGTAGTTGTTTTTTTTCGGTACCGGTACCAAATTACCATTTTTCGAATGAAGATTTAAAGCAAAGCTTATACAAGATCAAGAATACTTAGAAAGATGTCTTGCTTATGTCAATTTCAATCCTTTGAAGCATGAAATAGTAAAAAGTATAGATGATTATGAACGGACTAGTTATCATCAATTAGCTAATAAAGATAGGATAAATCAGTATAGAGACCTAGTTTTGGATGAACTAGAAATCTAAAATTTTGATTTATTTTAAAAAAGTATATAATGGATTTATATATTTTTTAACTAAAAGATTATGAAAAAAATTATTATTTTTGTGGTTTCTTTATTATTTGTATCTCAAGTTAATGCTCTTAACTTGAATTTACAAGATAATCAGACATTTTTTCCTGGTGCTTGAATAAAGGATTTATCGCCAATTACTGTTAATATAGATAATGATAATGAAATAACTAAAGAAAAATCATTTTCTATTGTATTGCAAGAGGATTCAAATATAAGGTTTAGTTCAGATGTATCTTGAATTACTGTTTCATGAACTGGAGCTAGCAAGATACTTACAGGAGCAACTATACTTCCCAATATGAGAGTTATACAATTTAAAGTATCTGATAATTTTTTGAAATGAGATAATTTTATTATAACTTGAGTAAAAATAATTATTTATACAAAAGCTCAATGATGAAAACCGGTTTGAATAGATATAAATTGAGATGGAGTTTCAGATTTCCAAACTTTAAATACTGTAAGAGTAGACTCTACTTATTCATATTCTGATCAACTTGCTCCAAGTGAAGTATTTAATTTTACTTGAAGTATTGTTGATAACAATGTAGTTATGTCATCAGATATGCCAGGCGATTTAGATTTTCAATGAGTACAAATAGATAACATATGAGTTGATTGACATATAGTATCTAGTTTTTTCAGACAAGATATGAATAATTTCTCATATGCTTTACAACAAGGAGTTGATTCTATAAGAGTAAGAACAGTTGATGTAAGAGCAAATTATTCAACAGGATTATTACTTTTAGTAAGTGTATTAAAAAATAAAGATATAATTGTATCAACTTGATCTACAGATACAGGAAGCTTAGATACATCTACTTGAACTACAGTTTCTACATGAGAACTTGATACTTCTACTTGAACTACTACAGAGGTAAATATTTCAGAAATAGAAAAAATATTTATGATTGATAAATATTTACCTACTTTTAAAACAGAATCATTTGCTATTTTTATGTTTAAATTTGATAATATTATTGATAAAAAGGAATATAAAGAAACTGTAAGAGTAGCAAGAAATGATATAATTAAATTACTTAAGGATTATGAAGATAAAAAAGTATCAAGATTATCAATTAGATTTAAATTAAAGAATCTGATTATTAAATTTGTTGAAGTTTATAAATAAAAATCTTTAAATAAAGCAATATAACCATTGTAGACAACATAGACAAAAAATATAACTAAAACTAATATTTGTCTATATCAATTATTAATTATATTGTTATTAAGCCAAAAAAGAAGTAGACAAGCGTCTACTTCTTTTTTGGCTTTTTGAAATTTAATATTATTTATAAAATAATTTAGGAGGATTAGTCTGAATTCTAGAATCATATTTTATGATAAATCATTCTTCATATTCTCAAGGGTCAGTACATCAATTTGGTATAGTACTTAAATCACATCCATTATTTCATCTCCTTATATAATTTAAATCATAAACCATAGCTTTATCAAAACTTTGAGTTTTCGTTCAACCTGGTAATATATAAGTTCAGCCATTTTTTACTCATCCAAATTGAGCTCATCAAATAGTATTTCTAGTAAACATAACTCAATTTAGAGTAAGTTGATTTTGTAATTCATTAGTTCTAGCTGTAGAATCAGTTGTATATACATTTAAACTACTATTAGCACTCATAAATCATCAATCTGCATATATCATTGCATTTATATTTGTTACATTTGGGGTTACTAATATATTTCATTCATAATAATATCAATTACTTGTATTATAATTATCTTTTAAAATTATTATTCAAAGTTTTTTATTTGATTGATTTAGATTTCAGTAAATTATTACATTACCATTTTTTACGACTAGTGTTTCATAATCAGGTTTTAAATCTCAGTCATTATCTGGAATTTCTCAAGAAAGTTTAATATCTCAATTTACATATTTAACTTTATTTAATATACTTCAATTTGTTATGTTAGTCATATTAGATATGTAATCATATGCTTTTTTTCTTATTTCAGTTCTTAAGTCAGAAGGATATAGATTTGAAATATTTTTTCATTGCCCAGTAAATTCATATTTTCAAGCTCATTGTAATCCTCATATTATTTTAACTCAAAGAAATTTATCTCAAGCAATAGTTATAGGAGTCTTATCATTACCATAATCATAAGTAGATAAATAATATCTTACAGTTTCTCATCCTAATTTATAACTTATAACAGGTAATATAACTTGTAATCAAGGGTTTTGATTTAGTTTTGTTGCATAAATACTACTATTTATTCTTGTTTCAAAATTACGATATAAACCTCAAGCATAATGCATTAAAGATGTTTTTTGTAGTGTTATATCTGCTCAAAAATGAGATATATTATTTATTCATAAAGAAATATTACGATCTGTAATTCAAAGAATAGGATTATTAGATAAATCTGCAGAAAGTGTGTATCTAAGCTTTGTTCATAAAGATATACTTCAGCTAGATATTAAAGCCAATTTTCATATATAAGGTTTTTTAAAATTATAACATACTCAATCCAAAACTATTGTTTGTCATGCTAGATTAAATGATATCTTATTTGTGTAATCTACAAAAGGTGTTTTTGAACTTACAGTACCTATTTGGATATTTTGGGTAGTTCATCAAGCTGGATTCCAATTAATCTCAATTCAAGAAAATGTCAGAGAAGTATCTCATATCATATTTACTCTATCAGTTACATTATTTGATAAATCTGTAAAATTTGTAGGAGTTCATAGATTTATTACATCTTTACTATCTTTGAGGTTATCTATAGTAAGTTTTGCATATATAGGAATTGTATCTGAATTATTAGCAAATCATGAACTTGAAGTACTACATATTGTACTTGCTTCTATACTACCATCACTAGGTAGAGAATTATGGGGTAGAGTACAATTATTTGTACAAGTATTATCATTGTTGTTTGTATTACCATCATCACAATCTTCTTTGAATCAAAAACTATTTGGAATTTGTACTTTTCAATCTCAACAATATCATTTTTCATTTGGCCATCAAATAATTCATTCATTACAACTATTTGTACAAGAATCATTACCTATATAGTTTCCATCATCACACTCTTC
>DHWA01000025.1 GCA_002412935.1 Patescibacteria group bacterium UBA5194
TTTTTGAAGTTTGCTCCAAATAAATGAGCTAAAATTCTTTACAAATTATTATTTTCTGCATTTAAAAATGCTGAAAATAATAATAACCAAGAAATGGAAAAATTATTTATTTGAAGTCTTATTATTACAAAATGAGTAGTTTATAAGAGAGGGCAACCTATTTCTAGATGAAGAACACATCCTATTTTAAAAAGAACATCTAATGTTAAAATGGAATTACAAGTAAAATAAACAATTAAATTAATTATTAATTATTATATTATGTGACATAAAGTTAGTGTTGTAGCTTTTAGAATACCTTACATAAAGACTTGGAAATCATCTTGGTTTTCTGGAAAAGATTCATATAAAGATTCTTTGAAAGAGGATCTAATGATTAGAGAGATCTTAAAAAAAGAATTACATTGAATTCCAACTTGAGATATTTTTATTTCGAAAAATGATAATGCTATAAATATAGATATTTATACAGCTAAAACTGCTTTAGTAGTTTGAAAAACATGAGAAAATAAAGATAAAATCGAAAATCTAGTTTCAAAGAAATTATGATTTAAGGTTGTTTTAAATGTAAAAGAAATTAAAAAACCTGATTTAAATGCAAAAGTTGTAGCTTTTTCTATATCAAACCAGATAGAAAAAAGAATGCCATATAAAAGAGCTATGAAACAAGCTATAAGTAAAGCTATTGAAAAATGAGCTAAATGAATTAAAGTTAAAGTTTCATGAAGATTAAATTGAGCTGAAATAGCTAGAAATGAAACATTTAAAGAATGAAATATACCTACTCAAACAATAAGAGCAGATATAGATTATTCAACAGCTAGAGCTGAAACAGTTTATTGAACAATTTGATTAAAAGTTTGGATTTACAAGTGAGATATTTTCAAGAAAAAAATAAATAAACTTGACTTTTAAAAAAAATTTATATACTAATTGAAATCATATGTTACAACCAAAGAGAACGAAATATAGAAAAATGCAAAGATGAAGGTTGAAGTGACCAGCAACTAGATGATGTGAAATTGCTTTTGGTGATTACGCATTAAAGACTGTTGATAGATGATTTATTACTTCTAGACAAATTGAGTCAGCGAGAAGAGCAATGGTTAGATTTATTAAAAGATGATGAAAAATCTGGATAAGAATTTTTCCTCAAATCCCTTTCACAAAGAAACCTTTAGAAGTTCCGATGTGAGGTTGAAAATGATCTGTAGAAATGTATAGAGCCCCTGTAAAACCTGGTAGAATCCTGTTTGAATTAACATGAGTAAAACCAGAAGTTGCTAGGGAAGCTTTTAGACTTGCTTCTTATAAATTACCAGTAAAAACTAAAATATTAGTTGATTAATTAAAAAATATGAAAGAGTTAAAAGATCTAAAATTAAAAGATAAGACAAGCTTAAAAGGTTTAAGTTTAGAAAATCTTAATAAAGAATTAAAAGATTCTGAAAGCAAATTTTTTATTCTAAGAATGAAATTAGCAACAGATGAATTAAAACAAACACATTTGATTAAATTTATTAGAAGATATATTGCTAGAATAAAATGTATTATTTTAGAAAAAACAGTTTAATAAGTTATTTTTATAATTTATATTTAATGAGAACAAAAAAAGGAACAGTTACTAGTATAAAAATGGATAAAACAATTGTTGTATCTGTTAATACTTATAAAGAACACCCTAAGTATAAAAAAAGTTACAAGGTAACTAATAAGTATTATGCACATGATGAACAAAATACTTGTAATGATTGAGACGTAGTTGTAATAAAAGAAACAAGACCCTTATCTAAAACAAAAAGATGGGAGCTTGTAGAAAAAGTTGTTTAGTTGTAATTAATAATTAAATATTGTATGATACAAGCAGAATCTAGACTTTCTGTTGCTGACAATACTTGAGCTAAAGAAGTTCTATGTATAAAAGTTCTATGAGGTTCTCATAGAAGATATGCTTCAGTATGAGATGTAATAGTTTGTAGTGTAAAGAAAGCATTACCTGATTGAACTATTAAAAAGAAAAAAGTTGTTAAAGCAGTTGTTGTTAGAACAAGTAAAGAAATAAGAAGAAAAGATTGAAATTATTTAAGATTCGATGATAATGCATGTGTTATAATATGAGATGATGGAGCACCTAAATGAACAAGAATTTTTTGACCTGTTGCTAGAGAATTAAAAGCAAAAGGATATCAAAAAATTATCAGTTTAGCACCAGAGGTTTTATAATTAATTTTCTAAATTATATGAAAATAAGAGTTTGAGATTTAGTACAAGTTATGGCTTGAAAAGAAGTTGATAAATGAAAACAAGCAAAAGTATTAAAAGTATTGAAAGATGATAATAGAGTATTGATTGAATGAGTTGGTATTGTTACTAAACATATTAAAAAAGCAGGTACTACTCCATGACAAATAATTAAAATAGAAAAACCTATTGATGCATCTTGTGTAATGCTTGTTTGTCCTTTTACAAAAAAACCAACAAGAGTTGGAGTTGTAACTGTTGAAGAAAAATGAAAAAACAAAAATTTTAGATTTTCTAAAAAAGCTGTTAAAGAATTAAAAAAAGATCCAAAAGATTTTTTAATTAAATAAAAAATTTATTTTTTAAAAAACTAAAAATGTCTCTTAGAGAAAAGTATAATAAACAAATAGTTTTAACGTTAAAAGATAGTTTAAAGATAGACAATATAATGGAAGTGCCTAAAATAGAGAAAGTTGTTTTAAATATGGGTATATGAAGTTATATAAGAACTTGAAATAAAGATTATAATGTTTTAAAACAACATTTAGCTTTAATAGCATGACAAATACCTACAGTAAGATATGCTAAAAAATCAATTTCTAATTTTAAACTTAGAGAATGAATGCCTGTTTGATTATCTGTAACATTGAGAGGTGATGCTATGTATAATTTTATCGAAAAATTGATAAATATAATACTTCCTAGAGTTAGAGATTTTAGATGAATCTCAAAAAATAGTTTTGATAAAGAAGGAAATTATAATTTCTGAATTAAAGAACATTCTATATTTTTAGAAGTACCTCAAGATGATGTTGTTAAAAATAATGGTTTACAAATAACTATAAAAACAACAGCCAAAAATAAGGATTTTTGAAGAGAATTACTTAATTCTATGGGGTTTCCTTTTTCTAAATAGTATTTAACATTTAATTATAATTTTAGATGAGAAAGTCAAAAATAGCCAAAGCTAATAAATTGAAAGCACAATTTTTAAGAGCAATAAAAGATTGAAGAAAACCTAAATTTTCTACAAAAGTTTTTAACTGTTGTAATGTTTGCTGAAGAGTTAGATGATATTTATGAAATTTTTGAATTTGCAGAATTTGTTTTAGAGAAAAAGCAAATGCTTGAGAACTATCTTGAGTTAGAAAGTCAAGTTGGTAATTGTAATATAAAATAATCATTTTAGTTTATTAATTATAGTTTTATGATAATAGATCCAATAGCAGATTTATTAACAAGATTGAGGAATGCATATATGTCTAGAAATGAAGAGGTTAAAATACCTTTTTCTGGAATAAAAGCTGATATATTGAAAATAATGAAAAAAAATAAATATATATTAGAGTATGAAGTTTTGTCTGAGGATAATAATAAGAAATTTCTTATTATAAAATTAAATGACATTAGAATTACTAAATATATTCCTACTTTTAAGAGAATAAGTAAACCTGGTCAAAGAATTTATATAGGATCAAGAGATATAAAAAAATCTAGAAATTGAAAAGGTATTTATATTGTTTCTACTCCTAAATGAATTATTACTGGGTATGAAGCTAGAACTTTGAATGTCTGAGGTGAATTAATTTGTGAAATATTTTAATTAATAGTTATAAAATATATAATTGTTAGTTATTAATTATTAATTGTTAATTATTAATTATGTCTAGAATTGGTAAACTACCTATAACAATATCAGAAAATGTAGAAGTTGTTTTAGATTGAAATAAAATAACAACGAAATGAAAATTATGAGTATTGGATTTTCAATTTTCTGAGTTAATTGAAATAGCTAAAGAAGAAAACATATTGGTTTTTAAACCAAAAAATGAAGAAGCTAGTGCTTTATGGTGAACTACTAGAGCTATAGTTGCAAATATGATTGAATGAGTTTCTGCTTGATATAAAAAAGCATTAGAGATAAATTGAGTTTGATATAAATTTGATGTAGTATCTGATAAAAAACTTATATTAAGTGTTTGATTTTCTCATAAAGTTGAGATGGAAGCTCCAGAAGGAATAAAAATTACTGTTGATGAAAAATTGAAAAATGTGATTTATATTTCTTGAATTGATAAACAATTAGTTTGACAATTTGCTTCAAAAATAAAAGCAAAAAAGAAACCTGAACCATATAAATGAAAATGAATCAAATATGTTGGTGAGATAATAAGAAGAAAAGCTTGAAAAACAGGTAAATAAAAATTAATCTAATTAATGACAATAAATATTAAAGTTTAACTTTAAATTTAAAAATCATTAAATTGTTAATTGTTAATTATTAATTATTAATTAATTTGTATGTTAGAAAAACAATTAAAGAGGCTAAATAGAAAACAAAGAGTAAAAGCTACTATTTCTAATTCATCTAGACATAGACTTAGTATTTATAGAAGTAATGTTTTTATTTATGCTCAAATTATAGATGATACAACAGGTAATATTGTTTGTTCTTCAAGTGATTTAAAAATTAAATGAAAACTTACTAAAACTGAAAGTTGAAAAAAAGTTGGTGAGGATATTGCAAAAAAAGCTTTAGAAAATAAAGTTTCAGAAGTAGTTTTTGATAGGAATTGATTTTCATATCATTGAAGAGTAAAATCTTTAGCAGATGCTGCTAGAGAAGGTTGATTAAAATTTTAGTTTTTTAATTATTTTTATGGCTAATCCTAAACAAAATACATCAAATAGAAAAGAAAATCAAGTTGATGGTATAAGTAATGAATTCAAAGAAGAATTATTAAGTGTTGATAGAGTTACAAGAGTAACGGCTTGAGGTAGACAGTTAAGATTTAGAGCTGTTATGTTAGTTTGAAATTGAAAATGAAAAATAGGTCTATGAACTTGAAAGTCTTGAGAAGTTGTTACAGCAATAGCTAAAGCAGTAAATGATGCAAAGAAAAATATGGTAGAAGTTTCTATTGATGAAGGTTCTGTTCCTTACAATTTGACTACTAAATATAAATCAGCAATAATAATGATTCATCCAGCATCAAAATGAACTTGAATAATTGCTTGATGAGCAGCTAGAAAAGTATTAGATGTTGCTTGATATTCTGATGTAATTGCAAAAAGATATTGATCAACAAATATTATAAATAATGCAAGAGCTACACTGAAAGCACTTACTTCTTTTAAAAAATAATCCCTTAATTGCTAATTATTAATTATTATGTTAACTCTAAATAATTTAAAACCAGATGATGGTTCAAGAAAAAGATCTAAAAGACTTTGAAGATGAAATGGTTCTTGAAAATGAACTTTTTGTTGAAAATGATGTAATGGTCAAAATGCAAGATGAAGTAAAATGTGAGCATGGTTTGAATGAGGACAAACTCCTTTGTTTAGAAGAATTCCAAAATTAAGAGGTTTTTCTAATCATAGATTTAAAAAGGAATATAATATAGTTAATTTATGAGATTTAGAATTATTGGCTTCAAAATGAATTTTAGAAGTAAATAATGAAATTTTAATGAAAAATTGAATTATTAGAAAAAAATGATTAGGATTAAAATTATTATGAGCATGAGAATTGAAAACTAAAGTAGTAATTGAATTAGATAAAGTTTCTGCTATAGCTAAAGAAGCTGTTGAAAAACTTTGAGGTACTATAAGAATAATTGAAAACGTATAAACTACAAGTAGTAAGTAGTAAGCCACAACTTACACTTACTCTTTTTTATAAATTGAAAAACATTGAAAATTTATTGTTAATCAATACTTTGAAACTTAATACTTAATACTTGTTTCCATATGATTTTGACACATATTAAATCTATTTTTGCAGTAAAAAGTCTAAAAACTAAGATTATAGCAACGCTTTTATTAGTGCTTGTTTATAAAATGTTATCAGTAATTCCTTTACCATGAGCTAATACTGCTTGATTACAGGCAATAATAGAACAACAAAAAGGTTTGTCATTATTTAGTGCATTAATGGGATGATGACTTGAACATTTTTCAGTTATACTTATGGGACTTTCTCCTTATATTAATGCTGTTATTATAATTCAACTTTTATGAGTTATAATACCAAAAATATGAGATATGCAGAAAGAATGAGAAGCAGGACAAAGAAAAATTAATAAAATGACAAGATGGTTAACTTTACCTTTAGCTTTTTTACAAAGTTATGGTATGATTCTTCTTTTAAATAATTTAGCTAAGTGAACTATAATAGATATGATGAATTGGCATGTTGTGTTATTTGCTATGATAGTCGTAACAGCATGAACTATATTCTTGATGTGGTTATGAGAAATAATGACAGAATATGGTATATGAAATGGTATTAGTATTATAATCATGGCATGAGTACTTTGATGAGTACCATGAGTTATATTTAATTATATTTCTATTTGAAATTATCCATTATTTGCTGCTATTTTATTAGCAACACTTTTTATTATTTATGTAATAATAAAATTTACTGAATGAAATAGAAGGATTCCTATTATTTATACAAAAACTTGAAGAGAAGAAAAATCTTATTTTCCTATAAGGATTAATCAAGCATGAATGATTCCTATTATATTTGCTATTTCTTTAGTTACTTTTCCTTGAATAGTATGACAAATAATGTCAAATTCAACAGCTCCACAAACAAAAGCCATATGAACTTGGTTATTGCAATTTTTTAGTATGCAAAACCCAAGTTGGATATTTATAATTGTATATTTTATATTTGTACTTGTATTTTCATTTTTTTATGTTTCTATTACTTTCAATACGGAACAAGTTTCTGAAAGTATACAAAAGAGATGAGGTTATATTCCATGAATTAGACCTTGAACTGAAACAGCAGATTATTTAGCTAAGGTTTCAGCTCATTTAAACTTATTTTGAGGATGATTTTTAGCATTTATTGCAGTATTACCTTATATACTTGAAAAGATTGTTTCTTCATCTCAAAAAATAGATTTCTTGATTTCTTGAGCTTGACTTATAATACTTGTTTCTACAATACTTGATCTTATAAGAAAAGTAGATAGTGAAATGAAAATGTTTGACTATTCTAAATATAAATAAAAATTTAAATTAATATTATAAAAAAATACAAGCAATTACTGCTTGTATTTTTTTTATGTTCAAGAAACTCATTCTTGTAATACTTTTGGATTATTAGAGTATTTTAATCACTCTTCTAAACTTATTATTCACTTGTTTACTAAATCAATTAAATCTTTTTCAAGTAATTGCATTCAATCTCTTGATGACATTTGTATTACAGAAGGAATTTGATGTAAATCATTTTCTCTTATTAGATTTGATATAGCATTATTTTTAATAAGTATTTCTTTTGCCATAACTACTCAAGTTCAGTCATTTTTTTTAAGAAGTCTTTGAGAAAATATAGCAATCAATGATTCTGCAAGCTGAAGTCTAATTTGGGTTTGTTCAGGTCCATCAAAACTATCTATTATTCTTGTTATACTTTGGTAAGCATTTCTAGTGTGTAGAGAAGAAAATACAAGATGTCATGTTTCAGCTAGAGTAAGTCACATTTCTATTTCTTCTTTTGTTCTCATTTCTCAAAAAAGTATAACTTGAGGATTTTGTCTCATTGCTCACATAAGAGCACTTGAATAATTTAATACGTCTCTTCATATTTCTTTTTGCTCAATAATGGATCTTTTATGTTCATGAATATATTCTATAGGGTCTTCTATAGTAATAATATGCCTATTATAGTTTTCATTTATATGGTTTACCATAGATGCCATAGTTGTTGATTTACCAGATCAAGTAGGTCATGTAACCAATATTAATCATTGTCATAATTGGGTCATTTTTTTATAAATATCAGTCAATCATAAATTATCTAAGCTCGGTATATTTGAGCTTAATAATCTTAATACAACCATATACTTTCTTGATTGAAATGAAATATTTCATCTGAACCTTCTTGAATTAAAGGAAAATGCAAAATCTAAATTCTTATCTCTTATAAGATCTTCATGTTGTTTCTCAGTAATTAATGATTCAGCAAATTCAAGGGTATTAGTTTCAGTTAATATTTCAATTCATTCATTTATTCTCAAAATTTCTCCTCATATTTTAATTGCTGGATGAGATCAAACTGTTATATACATATCAGATCATTCATTATCAATCATAACTTGTAAAAGCATATCTTTTATTTTGTGTTCAGTTCTAATTACAGTTTCCATAAAAAAAGTTAAGAAATAATTTAGTTACTATAATTAAACCATTTCTTAACTTTTAAAGCAAATATATTAGTGATTTTAGTGAGAAAATTTTCTAGTCAAAAAATAAATACTATTTATAATTAATGTTAAAAACATTAATATCCAAGTTTCAGGTCCTGTATCTGGAGTTTCTTCTGCTGTAACAGCGATATTTTCTATGTTTCAAACACTTCCAGTTCAATTTTCAGTATTTCATAAATCTACATTTAAATTTTCTACTTGTCATGTTAAAGTTGCGGGTTTTATTATTTCGTTTATTATATTAGTTGGTTCAACAATATCAGTTTCTTCTACATATGTTTCATCTCATATAGTAAAATTGTATATAGATTCTGATAATAAATAATTATTTCATAAATTATCTGCTAATGACATAAAAATTAAAATATAATCTTTATTATTTTCAATTAATGAAGCTGTTTTTAAAACTAGACTTCAATCAGATGACTTAGTTTCAGTAATACTTAAATCTTCTAATCATTTAAACTCAAATTCAGTTCAAACTATAGGAGCTTTAAAGTAAAGCTCAAGTGTTTTGCTGTCTTTTAAAACAACATTTGTTATTCATTGAGCTTCAGTTGTTTCAGAAAGCATTTTCACATTTGATGTATTTTCAACAATAAAATCAGCACTTCATTCAATTCAAAAAACAGAGAGAATATTGTATGTGCTTCAAACTTTTATTTCATCATTTAAAGATAAAATTATTTTATTATTCATATCAGTATCTTTAAGTACTTTATCTATAGATAAGTCTTTAAATATCTTCATATCACCTGAATATGTTAAAGATGCTGGTATTGGAGAGTCAAAGTTTATTCTTAATGTATGATCTCATCATTTTACTATATCTTTTATATTTAGGTTTGTATCAGTTGCATTTGTATATCAAAAAATACTTAAAGTAACAATAAAAAATACTATTTGAATAATTTTATTTTTGTTTTTCATATAAAATAAATTAATAAATTAAAAATTACATTATTATTAAATCATATAATTAATAATATGTCAAATATTGGATATAATTTTTTGCACCAAATCTTTTTGAATTTTCATTTTTTTGTATAAAATAGCTGAAAAGTATTGAATATTTAATTGTTAATTATAGTTATGCACATATCTAAAATAAGAAATTTTTGAATTATAGCTCATATTGATCATGGGAAGTCCACTCTTGCTGATAGATTACTTGAGATAACAGGAACTATAAATAAAAGAGATATGAAATCTCAAACTCTTGATACAATGGATTTGGAGCAAGAAAGAGGTATAACAATCAAGCTTACTCCTGTTAGGATGATGCGGAAATGATATGAATTAAATCTAATTGATACTCCAGGACATGTTGATTTTCAGTATGAAGTTTCAAGAACTCTAGCTTCAGTAGAGTGAGCTATACTTATAGTTGATGCAACTCAATGAATTGAAGCTCAAACTCTTTCAAATGTATATATGGCGATGGAGCATAATCTAGATATTATTCCTGTTATTAATAAGATAGATTTACCTGCTTCAGATGTAGAAAAGGTTTCTGAAGAGATTGTTAATTTACTTTGATGTAAAAAAGAAGATATAATTCCAGTTTCAGCGAAAACTGGTCAAAATGTAGAAACTGTACTAGAGGCAATAATAAATAAAATAAATGAACCTATAGTATTTGAAAAAGAAAATCAAAACGAAAATTCTGAACTAAAAGCACTTGTTTTTGATAGTCAGTATGATCCATATAGATGAGTAGTGAGTTATGTGAAAGTATTTAGTTGAGAAATCAAAAAATGAGATACTCTTCATTTTTTAAATACTCATAAAAAAATAGAAGCACTTGATGTATGATATTTTTCACCAAAATATGTTTCTGCACCAAAGATAGAAAATTGATCTGTTTGATATGTTGTAACTTGATTAAAATCAATTAGAGATGCAAAAGTATGAGATACTTTATGGAAACCAAAAAATGTAGAATGACCAAAAGATAAACCAGAAAATGCAAAGGCTATAGAATGATTTAAAAAAGTTGTTCCATTTATATATGCTTGAGTTTTTCCAATAAATAGTGATGAATATCCTCAATTTGTTGATGCTATTGAAAAATTAATGTTAAATGACTCTGCTTTAACTATAGAACCAGAAGTTAGTCCTGCCCTATGACATGGATATAGATGCTGATTTTTATGATTATTACATCTTGATATAGTAAAAGAGAGACTTGATAGAGATTTTAATATGGATGTAATTATTACTTCACCTCAAGTTACTTATAAAATTAAATTACCTTGAGATAAAACTCAGGAATATTCTAGATTTAATCCAGAATTGGTTGATAATGGTACTTTCACCTATATTTATATATCTAATCCTGAAGATTTACCAAGGAGAGAATTATATCAATGTATGGAAGAACCAATTGCTAAGTGTGAGCTTATAACACCAAGCGAATACATTTGAAATTTAATGAAATTAGCAAAGGAAAGGAGATGAATATTTGTTAATCAAACATATATTGATAAATCAAGAGTGTTAATTACTTATGAGCTTCCTATGGCTGAACTTATAGGAGATTTTTATGACGAACTAAAAAGTTTATCAAGTTGATATGCAAGTTTAAATTATGAATTTTTAAAATACAAAGAAGATGATTTAGTAAAACTTGATGTGGTATTGGCTTGAGAAAAAGTAGATGCTCTTAGTTTCTTTTGTCATAGATCACAAGCTAGTTTTATAGGATGAAAAATAACAAAGAAACTTAAAGAAGTAGTTCCTAGAGCCTTATTTGCTATAGCTATACAAGTTGCTGTTGGTTGAAAAGTTGTAGCCCGTGAAGATATAAGTGCTATGAGAAAAGATGTAACAGCTAAACTTTACGGGTGAGATATAACTCGTAAGAGAAAATTATTAGATAAACAAAAAGAATGAAAGAAAAAAATGAAACAATTTGGTAAGGTAAGCTTGCCTAGTGAAGCTTTTATAAACTTATTGAAGAAATAAGTCTTGAATAGTATAACTTGACAATAAACAATATTATTATATATTATAAACAACTAATAATAGTTGTTTTTTTATGTTAAATTTTTTAAATAATAGAGTTAACCAAAAAGAAAGATTAAATGATAATAAGTTAATTGATATTCAAATATTAGCTATTTTAAATGACTCTATAAAAAAAATAAATCAGATTTTAGATAATAAAAATTGAGAACAAAAAAAGTTAAAATATTCTCAAACAAAAGAACTTGAATCTGAAATAACAAGATTAATCAAAATTTGAAGAGATTTATTTTTAAAATCAAAGACCAAAGAAGAAAAAGAAAATATTATAGAGCAGGTTTTGTTGTCTTTAGATTATTTATTTGCAAGTGTAAAAGTAAAAAGAGTATTTGTTAGATACCCAAATATAAAATCAGAAGAGTTTTTAAAAGAAAAACCAGAAAGTCAGATTATGAGACTTATGATTCCAATTGAATATGATATCAGGAATTTAGAATCTGTTTCTTGATGAAATTGTTATAATTTTGGTATAGGATTTTATTATAAATTATTAAAAGAAATAATTTGAGATGATGAGGATATTAAAATAAAATTCCATATAGATAATAATGATTATCATTGAATTTTTTCAATAAATGATAAATTTATTATTGATTCTCATTTTAAACAGTTTTCTATTAAAACTTGAAAAGAACAAAAAAACACAAATTTTTACAAAACAAATATTGATGAAAATATATGAGAATTATTAGATAAATTATGAGTTTTTAAGAATTTTGATAGTGTTGAAGATTTATTAGAATTTACTAAGACTTTGCCAAGTATAAAAACTTCTAATCTCCTAATTTGATGAAAAAAATATTTAAGAGTTGTTGTATCAAGAAATAATAATAAATTATTAGTTTTAATGTTAAAAAAAATAGGATGAAAGCTTATTTATTGTACTATAGATAAAAATAATTCTAAAACATGATCTATAAGTATTGAGGACATAGAAGATTCAATTATAAAAAGTATTTCAAGATCAGAAAATGATATAGAATTGTTAAAAAAAATATTTCCAAAATTAGATAAACATGTTTTGAAAGAAATATTTGATTGAATTTATTATATAAAAGATATGAAATTTAAAACTTTACCATGATTTTTAGTTAGGATTTTAGAAAATGAAAATATTCGTTTTTTTGTAAAAAAAATATATAACAGCATAAAAAAATAACTATTACTATACATTTTTCAAATCATTTTTATCTAAAACAAAAGAATATTTTATCATCCAAACTATACCATTTATAGCATCATAAATAGCTAAAAATGGTATTTTTATTACTAAAATTATTAGATTAATAAACCAAATTACACTTAAAATAAGAGTATATACAATGATATGAATAAACTCAAAAAAAGATCTTTTAAATAAAAATTTTCTGGTTTTAGATGGTAGATAATATAATATTCTATTTTTATAGATTAATATCTTATAATTTATATTTAAAAACAAATATAATCTTTTAATAAGTATAACAAATTTTTCTTTTAACTTTAAAATTAATATTATTTCATACCTAAAAAAATTATTATTTTCTTCTAGATTTTTTCATTCTTTATATAAAAAATAGATATAAAAAAGAACTAAAATTCAGAAAAAATCAGCAAATAAATCAAGAATTTCTGGATTTCAAAATCAAAATAGATCAATTATTTCTTTTATAATTCATATAGCAAAAACATCTCTTAAAGAAAAAGAAAGTTGAATTAAAAATCATTTTCTTTTTAAAAGTATTTTTCTAATTAAGAAGAATACAAATAATAATAAAATACTTATAATTAAATGTTTTTGTTTATCTGTTGCTAAAAAAAAGTTTAAAAATGTCATAAAAAATAATTTATAATATTGAAATTAGTATAAATTTAACATAATATGATAAAAAAATCAATTTTATTAAAATAATAAAACAAAGAATGTCAATTTTTTTGACATTCTTTAATATATTTTTATAATGAAAGAAATTTAATTATTTTATTATTTCAATAAATATGAGAAAAAAACATTCAGCTTTTTTGTTTAATAATTTATATAGTGAACAGAAAAGATTAAAAGAAGAATTCTGAGCAGGAAATAGAGTTAATTTAATAAAAACATATAGCAAAGTCTATGAGTGAGCAGAAGAGATAAATAAGATTTTAAATAGAATTTTATTATCAAATGATAAACAAGAATTAATCAAAAAATTTGTTGATGGGATTCCTGATAAGGATTCTGATTATAATTTTGTACAAGATTTATTATCTGATGAAGAAAAATCTGAATTAGAAACATATGCATGATTAGCAAAAGATTATATGGAAGTAATAAAATCTAGTTTAAAACAGCTTTTAATGCTTAATGATGAGAAAAAAGTTATAGATTATATTTGGTCAAAAGATGAAATTTGGAATTTAGAAAATCCTATAGTAAATTCACTCAAAAATTGGATTCTTTCAAGTGAAAAAACGCAACAGTGGTTCATAAATAGTGAAAGTAAAATAAAACCAATAATAAATAATTGAAAAATTTATGTTTACTTTTTTTGAAATGTAATTGATTCAGAAGATTATTGAGAAGGGTATATTTATAACTTACCGAGTAAACAAGATTTACCAAGAATAGTTAATTTTGAACTGATTTTAAATCTACTTCCTGATAATATAAAATCTAAAATCAGTTTTTTTACAGAGGTATTAGGATTACCCAATCAAGGTTTTCATTATTATAAGGATACAGATATTTGAAAAGAATGTATTTATTGAGAGTTAGATGATGTTTGATGTTATTATAGTGAAGACTGAGAAGGTAAATTAAAATCATTTTATATTAGTAAAAGTATGGTAGGAGTTACAAATTGTGATTCTGTAGATGGTTATATACATACTCGTAAAATTCGTACTTTTTTAAATACAAAGCAATATTTCCTTGAAGAAAATCCTACAAATCTATCTCAAACCTAAGCTCTTTTCCCAAAATTACATTTTCAACAACAGAAACAATTTCTTCGGATTTTATTGGTTTTACATTTTCAGGTAAAATAATTTTATCTTTATGAAAATCAGTATCTACAATTTTAGGATTAATTATGTATACTTTTTTTCACTCTTCTTTAAGTCATCAGGCAAATCACCTCAATCCAAATTTACTTGCTAGATAGACACTGCCATGTTTCATAAATTTCTTTGAGGCTATAGATCATAAAAATATTATTTTTGTATCTTTATTAATATTATGTTCAAGGCATTTAAGTAATCTGATAGGAGAGAGTAAATTTAAGTTTATAATTTCTTCATAATTTTCTAATTTTTGTTCAAAAAATTCACCGTAGTATCAAACTCAAGCATTAAATATTATTACATCAAAAATAATATCTCAAAAATCTAATTGTTCTATTTTTTCTTTTTTTGTTAAATCACACTGGAAAAAGTTATCATCTTTTGAAGGATTTTTAGAAACTTTGAAAATGGTATGTTTATTTTCTAAGCTTTCTTTGATAGCTTTTCAGATTCATTTATTTGATCAGGTGATTAAGATATTCATGGGATTTTGATTAGTTAGTAGTAGTTAGTTTTTGTCATTCCTGGCTTGACCAGGAATCTATGTACACATTTATCTTATTTATATCACTTATTGGAATAAAAATTTATCTGTTTCATCAGTTATATTAAATAAGTTTTACCTTGCTAGAGATTCCGGATCCAGTCCGGAATGACAATATCTTACTCATCCATACAAATCATACAATTTTGATCTAAATCCTTAAATAGATTATAGAAAAAATCTCTTGTATTTCTATCGCACCTAACGAAATCATCAGGTTCTTTGTTTAATTTATAAAGTACATCAAGGCGAGGATATTTTTT
>DHWA01000009.1 GCA_002412935.1 Patescibacteria group bacterium UBA5194
GATGTTACAATCTGCAATAAATAATTTTTAATAAATATAAAAATTATTATCAGTTTGTCAATAAAATATTCCTTACAAACTACATCACCTCTTCCAATCCCACCACCATAACTCCCAAATCATTAGCTTTTTTCAACTTACTACCCGCATCTTTTCATGCAATTAAAAAATCTAGTTTTTTTGACACACTTCATATAAACTCACCTCATTCTTTTTCTATTATTTCTATTATTTGATCTCTTGTATATCATTCAAAACTTCAAGTTACACAAAATCTCTTTCATGCAAACTTCCCTTCTAAAACACTTACTTTTTCAAATTTCATTTCTATTATTTCAAGTAGTTTTTTTAAAGTTTCTTTATTTAAATCATCAGTAAAATATTCTAAAACTGACTCTGATGTTTCTGGTCAAAAATCATCCAATCTCAACAAATCATCAAAAGTATATTTAAAATCAATCAAATCTTCTTTTTTCTCAAAAATCATTGCAAGTGTTTTTGCTGTTTTTTTACCAACTCATTCTATTCATAAAGCTGTTAGAAAAGAAACTATACTTTGATTTTTTGCTTTTTCTATTGCTTCAAGCAGATTCGAAACTGATTTTTCTTTGAATCATTCAAGTTTCAAAATCTCTTCTTTTTTATCTTTTAGATAAAATATTGATACCAAATTATTTATAAATCATTTTTCTAAAAATAAAATCACTTGTTTTTCTCAAAATCAATCAATATTTAATCAGGTCTTCCCTACTGAATAAATTAAACTTCATTCAATTTGTGCTTTACATTGAAATTTATTTGTACAATAATACCTTATTTTTTCATCATCTCTAGCTACTTTTCAAGAACAGATTGGACATATTGAAGGAATTTCTATTTTTATTTCATTTCCATTTCTTGACTCAACTATTGGTGCTACAACTTCAGGAATCACTTCTCATGCTCTTTTTATCCATACTTGATCTCAAATTAGTACTCATTTTTTTTCTACTTCATCATAATTATGTAAAGTCGCTCTTCTTACGATTACTCATCATACATTTACTGCCATCAAATTTGCGACTGGGGTGATTGTTCCAGTTCTTCCAACACTATGTTCTATAGAAAGTATTTGAGTCCTTACAAGCTCTGCAGGAAATTTATATGCAATTGCATATCTCGGATGATGTTCTGTAAATCAGATTGTATTCCACTGCCTTATATCATTAACCTTCAAAACAAGTCAATCAATATCAAAATCAATAGTTTTTTTAGTATCTCAAAAATTATCAATCTCTTTTATAACTTCTTCAATTCAATTACAAACCTTAAAATAAGATGTAATTTCGAATCATAATTTTTCTAAATCTTTTATAACATCAAAGTAGGTTTCTTTTTTTTCTTTAATTCTAAATTCCTCAAAATTAGCCAAATCATAAGCAAAAAATTTCAGATTTCTTTTCTTTGTAACAGAAGTATCTAAAGTTCTCAAGCTTCAACTTGCTGCATTTCTAGGATTTGCAAATAATTTAGATCAAGTTTCTAAAGCTTCTGCATTGAGTTTATTAAAGCTAGAAATAGGTAAAACAACCTCTCATCTGACTTCTAAATCACCAGCATAATTTATAGTTTTTGGTATATTTGATATTTGCATAACATTTTCAGTTATATCTTCTCACTCTACTCAGTTTCATCTAGTTATTGCTTGAATAAGTTTTCAATTTTTATATATAAGTTCAACTCCAAGTCAGTCAAATTTGAATTCGAGAGTGTAAGAAATATCGTCTTTACTATATTGTCATTGCGAGGTACGAAGCAATCCATTTACTCAATTAATTCATCATTCCTGGATTGCTTCACTATCGTTCGCAATGACAGAATAACTATTAATCTTACTTTTCGCTATTCACTTTTCATTATTCACTATTTTCCTAACCCTCTCATCAAAATCTTTTAAATCCTCCTCATTATAAGTATTATCTAGACTTATCATAGGTCTACTATGTCTTACTTTTGCAAAAGTTGATTCTGTTACTGAAGCTCAAACTTTTTCAGTTGCTTTTGTTTTTATATCAAATTTATCTTCTAAAAATACCAATTTTTTAAATAATTCATCATACTCAAAATCACTAATTACTGGATTTTCTTTATTATAATACAAATCACTATGTTCTTTCAATAATTTTTGTAAATTTTTTATTTCTTTTATTGTAAATAATTCTAAATCCTTATTTAAATATTTATTACTTTTTTCAAGTAGTTCTTTAACTTCCATAATTATTAATTATTAATTAATTTCCCTTCATTTTAATCATTATAATTGGTTTTTCAATTAAATTTTATTTTTAACAAGTTTTTAACTATATAAAAAATAGTTAAAATTATTGTTTATATTTTTTATACAAAAAGCCGTTTTTGAGATAATAAAAATCTATTTTCAAAGTACTTTCAATCACTTTTTCAATGATTTTCGTAATTTTTCATAATGTTTTTATGGAATTTATTTTACTTTATATAAGCCAAAAATAAGCTATGTATTTTTCATAGATATAAAAATATAGTATTGTCAAGTTAGTTTTTTAGATATATAAACAACTCTGAGGTATAATATATATGTATTTAAGTTAGTTCTTTTACATCTTCTTACTCTCTTAGACGGGAAATACAAAACCTAGTATTAATTCCCTAGTAAAACTTTATAGTTTTATTTAAACACAAAAAAAACACAAAAATAAAAACAAAAATAAGGTGTAAAACAATGAAATAAATCATATCCATCTTTTCTAATTAATTTTTTTTAGAAAAAGTTGATTTAATAAGATGGATATAATCTATTTTCAAAATTCACCTTTCAAAAAACAATAAAAAAACCAAAAAAAATAAAAACAAAAGAGCATGGTGAATCGCTCTATAAAAATTACCCAAGGATAGTAAGAAAGTTATATATAAAGTTCTTTTGAATCTTTATATATAACAAATCAGAAATAAAGGTTATTTCTAAAAAATTAAATCCCTTTTCCCCTGGACATCATAAAAAACTTTATATCGTCCAGGTATGTGAAACCGGATTATATAAAAAAAGCTAAGTCACTTCTACCAAGAATACTTAGCTCCTTTTTTTGTCTAAAATAAATTTGACTTATTAATTTTTATCTCTATAAATAACCAATTACTATTAATATTAGATTATGAGTTTAGATATAATTAAAATGAATTGTTTCACAAGCGAATTTTTAGAAGAAGAAACAAAAAGAAGACATAAAATAATTGATGCTACTACTAAAGAAATTAATGCACTATTGGATCTAAGTCATACAAAACAAAAATTATTAGACTATCTTACTGATGAACTTGAGCAGATTATAGAATTACAACTTGATTGAAAATCACCTGAAACATTGAGATTTTGCGAACAAAATCTTAATTACCTTTTGAAAATAATTCTTAATAATCCTGAACTAAAAGAATTATTATTATGAAATATATGATATAGAATTAGACAAATTATAATAAATATTTGAAGTGATTTTCTTGATAAAAAAATATTAGATATTCTATTAGAAAATGGTTTAGACCTTGAAGTAATAGTAAAACTTATATCATGAGAACTAGAGAATATTAAAGATTTAATAAATAAATGAAGTAATGAAAAAATATTAAATTTTTATTATACTAAATTTAATTCTACATTAAAAAAATTTTTATCAGATGAAAAAAATAAAGAAAGTATATTAACTGGAAGTATATGAACAAGAATATATAGATTAAGAAGAGAAATTTCTAAAAAATGTTCTTATTTTTTAGATCCAGATATAGTAGAATTATTGGGTTCTGTAATAAGAAGACCCACTAATAATAAAAAAGATATTTATTTTAATGAGGAAGAAATTTAGTATATTTTTATAATGCATATTTTATAAATTATTTAATTTATTTTTTGCTTCTTCATATCAAATATCAGATATTTCATCTACTTTATTAAAATCATAATACTCATAATTTCATATATCTGGAGTAAGTAAAATAATTTTCTTTCATATATATTTTGCAAGTTCTAAACTTAAATCTTCATTTGTAGACATCAAAATTGTTATAGTTTTTTTAAGTATCTCATAATTGTATCCAAAAAATCACTTTTTAAATTCAAAATTTCATATTTTTCTATTAGTTATAATTTTTTTTCATTTATCTCTTATAGCTGAAACTGCTATTATATCTTTTCAATCTAAATCTAAAACTGGTAAATTTGCTTTTAATCATCAATCTAAAAAATCATTTCCAAAGTAATCAAAAGAAGTGAATATCATGGGTAAACTTATACTAGACCTTACAGCATCAACTATTTTTCATTTAATAAATATTATTTTTTCTCCAGAATTCATATCTGTTGCAAATATTTTCAGTGGAATTTTCACATCTTCTATTTTTGTATCTCAAAATATTTTTTCTAAAAGTTTATATATTTTATTTCATGAAACAACTCACTTTTTTAAATCAAAATCTATTAATTTTAAAAAATTGATAGATTTTACTATACTTTTTATTTCTTCTGATTTTTTTCCGAGAGCAAAACAAGCTCAAATAATCGCTCACATACTAGTTCAAGCAATTTCATTTATTTGAATATTATTTTCTTCTATATATTTCAATACTCAAATATGACAAAGTCATCTTGCGGCTCATCAACCTAGAGCTAGAGAATAGTTTTTAAACATAATTTTAAATTATTATTAATGATTTTAAACTTTTATAATCAGTCTTCCCTGTTCACAAAACTGGTATTTTTTCTATTATAATTGTTTCTGCTATTTTTACTAGATTACTTACTCATCTTTTTCTTAAGTAATCATTTACTTCATCAACTTCTATATGTTCTATAGAAAATAAAACTATTTTAGCAGTACCATCTTTTTCAATTGCTTCTATGGCTACCTTTAATTCTTCTTCACTACCATATTTTTCAAGTAATATTCCCTCTACAAATGGAAGTGAAATCATCTCTCAAGCTATTTTTATAAACCTCTTGAGTCTTCAAGTTATACTTAAATATCAATCTTGATCAATTACTCATAAATCTCAAGTTTTATAATATTGTTTTCAGTTTATTTCTTCAAATGGATTTTCTAAATTTTTATCAATATATCAATTAAATATAGAACTTCATGATACATAAACCATACCTTGTTCTCATATTTCTGATTCTTGCATATTTTCCAAACTCAAAATTTTACAATCAAGATTTGGAATAACTTTTCAAACTGTTCATGGTTTACTTCAAATTATTGGATTTATAGAAACTACAGGACTACACTCAGTTATTCCATATCATTCCAATATAACTCAAGTTGGTGATAATTCTCTAAATTTATTAAATACTTCGGTAGGACATCTTTCAGCTCAAACTATAACATATCTTATATTTTTAAAATCATCTTTTGAAGCTAAAGTCATAATCATCTTCAAAAATGTTGGTGTTGATGTAATTGTTGTAACTTTTGTATGCTTTATTATTTCCAAGATTGTTTTTGCATCATTTGGATCTGGAGTATAAACAACTCTAAGTCATGTAATAAGTGGCATTATAGTATTGATTGTGAATCAAAAACTATGAAAAGGTGGTAAAAATCATAAAAGTATATCATCTGTTTTTATCTCAAATATATTTAGAGATCACTTTATATTTTCTATTAAATTTTCATGTGTCAATAAAACTGCTTTTGGAAGACTTTCTGATCAAGAAGTAAATAAAATTACTGCAGTTTCTTTTAATTTTGGAATTATCATCAATTTAGATTTGATAAGTGCCTTAATTTTTTTTCATAAACTTATATTTCTAAGTAAATCTTCTAAATATACAAAAGTACTTGATTTATTATACTCTTCTAAAAAATCATTTTTTACTTTATCATAAAAATTTGATGAAGTTAAAATAACTTCTATCTTTGAAAAATCTTTACAATGTTTAAATCATTCTTTTCAAAGCGTCCAATTAAACATAACTGGAGTTTTTCAAGCAAGATAAGTAGCTATGATAAGTAAACTTGCACTTCAAACTGCAGGTATCATAATACCTATATAATCTCACTTAATATTTTTTATATAATCCGCAATTAAATAAGCTTTTATAGTAAAATCTTTTTTTGATTGCATTCAAAGTATATTGTCCCAAAGAAATTTTTCATTTTTGTTTTTAGAAAATTCCTTTTTCCATAGAGTTAAAATTGTATTATATTTTTCATTTTTTATAAGATTTATTAAATTTTGTACTTTTAATTTATTATTTTCATTTTTAAAATTACACTTTTTCAATTTTTCAATACTTCTACTTTCTCAAATAGCCATCATATATAAATCCCCTAAAGTTTTTAAATCTGTTATTGGAGGATTTGAAGCACCTGAAAAATTTGCTTGTATATATGATTTTATTTCAGCAGCATCTAAACTATCAAAAAATAAATCTAAAACAAGATTGGATTTATCATGTATGCAAGCCTGTCATTCCGGACCTGATCCGAAATCTTTAATACTTTGTTTAGTTCATTCATCCTGTATTATAGATTCTGAACTAAATTCAGGATAACAATTTAGTCACTTAATCAAAGCAATTTTTTCTTTTATTTTTTCTTTTATATTATTTGGTACTTTTGTTAAATCATAATCATTTGTAAGAGATAATTCTTTTTCAGATCATTCAATAATATCTGGTTCTTTTTTATTTATTACATCATTATAATAAAAATAATGTTTTATAAATCTCAGTTTTTCTTTTGGTTTTATATTATAAAAATCTTCTAAAAATTTATTAAATTCATTTAGAGATTTTAATCTAAACTCATTTACATCTTTTGTTATATCAATTATTTCTATACTAACATCTCTTTTAGGGACAAAAAATAACAAATTAGCAAAAGCAAACTTTATACTTTTAAAATATGTTTTCATAAAAGAACTTTCTCAATTATCCCAAGCTTTTGACCAAATACTTCACCAAAGTCATCTTTGTCTTATACCTAATACTTTTGTATTTTTTGGCATATTATTTGTTATATAAAAACTTGATTGTTTTCATTTTATACTTTCAAAATCCTGTCTATAAATTTGTCATGATGGATAGATAAGTATATTTTTTCATTGTTTTAATCATTCTGTAATACTGGAGAATACTTTCTTTACATCTAGAGCACTTGCTCAAGCTGTCATTTCTCAAATTGGTACTGTTCATACAAAATCCATTACTTGTTTTAAAACAGGTAGGTTATAATAATTTTCAGATGCAACAGGAGAAGCTATAATATATTGTCCTAAATATGATATAAGTATCCTTGGATCTACAAGAGCTATATGATTTGGTAACAACAAAATAGGTCAATTATGTTTCAAATGTTTAACTCAAGTAATTTTTACTCTATAACGAATAGAAAGTACATGTCTTACAATAAATAGGATTAGTTTCATATATTTTTTATTAATTATTTAATGCTTTTTTGTTTAATAAATACATCCAATAACAAATGATTATTAACTTAAATCTGTGTTATTCTATCATATAGCAATACAAACACTATAAAAAACATCATCTTTTCTTCAAAAGAACACTTGCTTTTGGCTTATTTTATAGTCAAATAATAATTCTTTAATAAAAATCACCCCATCTATAACTTTTTCAATATCATTTATCTTAATTAATTTTACATCTCAAATATCATCAAGTTTTCATAAGTTATATTTTATAATACTTTCTTTTGCTATCCAAAGTATATAAAAGTTAATCCAATTTTTTCATCATAATAAAACATATTCTTCATTATTAAATTGATTAAGTAAAGATAAATCTCTTTCTTTATAAACTTCAATATCTACTCAAATCATCTCAGTACTTACTCAAATAAATACCAAATCATCTTTATGTGAAATAGACCAAAAAATACCATTATCAAATAATGGTATTCAATCTGAATTTATTTTTGGAAGATATTTTTCTATTTTATATTTTTTTTCTACTTCTTTTGAAATTATGAACCTAGAAACTATACTTTCTTTTGATTTTAAAGTAGACAAATAATCTAAAGAAAAATATTTTAAAGCTTTATTGTAATCTGAATTTATATTTTTTTGTATTTTTAAAAACATATTTTATGGGTTATGTATAACTATACTTTTATAATCCATTAAACTCCATTTTCTCATCCACTCAATTGTATCATACTTATGATAACCAGTATCACTATCCCAAACAATTATTTTTGTAGGATTTGATACTCATCATTCATATCATAGAAGATAAAAAGCATGTTCTCATATAAGTCCTATATTTTTTTTGATTTTATAATCTTCTATATAGTACCATTCAACTTTTCTATCAAGCAAAGTAGTAGAACAATAATTCTTTGCATATATTTTCTGATTAACTTTGTATTGATCTATTTGTATTTTATCAATTGTTCAATCTTCATATTCTTCTCTTGTACACCAATCTCACCATAATTGAACCATATTTCACTTTGCAACATTTTTCAGTAAAAAAGTTAGATGTGAATTAGCTGTAAAACTATCATTATGATTATCTATTGTTATTATATCATTTTTTACTCAATAACTATCATATATTTTTGCTATAGGTTTTTCATAAACTCCATATCCAGTCAATCATCTCTGAGTTGGTTTTATATTTTTATTATCTCAATAATAATCTATATAGCCTACAAATCACTTATTTGGATTACCCCAAAAAATTTTTTTATCATAAGTAAAAGTAAGTTGATTGAAATATGTTTTATCTACTTTTTCTAATACTTCTTCTTCAGTTATTTTTATTCATTTTATGTAAGTTAGTATATCAGCAGTGACAGCTAATTCACAAGAAAGTGGTCTTTTTTGTAACCTTTTTATTTTAATTTTATTTGAAATATCTAAATTTTCTTTAAATTTTGGATCATATTTATAAGTAAATTTACGAGTTTCTCATTTATAATTGAAAAATATATCTATGTTAAAATTATTTGTTTTATCAACTATATCTAAATATAATTTTTTATTTACTTTATCATTAATTATTATAGCCAACTTAGAATTACTAGTAGATACATCAGCAACTCAATTAAAATCTACTCAGTCATATTTTTTATAATCCCAAAGCAATATTTTATCAGACGCAAAGGTATGAAAAAAATAAGATAAAAAAAGTATTATAAAAAGTATCTTTCTTATTAATTTATGCATTTATTATTTTTTAACAATTATTTTATTCCAAATTTTACGATTATTTTCAAAAAATCAAAACTTTAATTTTTACATCTTTTCTATGAATCTAGAATTGATACTAATTACATTTATAGGTAAAAACTGTCAAGAACATACAAATTTAAATAAACTATCAACTCTAGCTCTTCATTCAAAAAAATGAACTAGAGATATATCTTTATAACTTATTTTATCTCAAAATTTAATTTTAGTTTTTCAAATAATCTCATTATTATCATTTATATAATACCAATCACCATTTTTAATAGTTATTCTTTTTGAATTAAGATATATCTTATAATTTTCCAAAACAAAATTTACTTTTTGAAAAATATTTTCATCACATCAAAATATATCAGAAAGTCATGTTTTTCATTCTCATACTGTTATATCATAATCTGTAATTCCAAAATTTTTTGTTATGTGAGAATTACTACTCCGTCAATTCAAAAATGATATATATCAAGAGTCTTTGTATAAAAATCATATATCTCAAAGTAATGCATCTTCAGAAAAAGAATATAAAAAGAAATTTTTTACATCTTCTTTTGATATTTTTTGATATAAATCTTTATCCTTTGTTGAAAATTTTCAAGTAAAATCAATCAATTGTTTTCATCAAAAAAATTCATAGTAAGTTGGTAATTCCCATGCTGCTGATGGTTTATGTTTTTTTTGGTTAGCCATTCATATATAATATGGAGATTTTGTTCCCCAAATTTTTTCAGATATAATCCAGATATATCATGCACACAATTCTTTATCTCTTGAAGCAGCTGGAATAAATGTAGGAATTGTTTTTAGATTTCTTGCAGTTTGAATTAATTCTTTTCATTCAGTAGTTATTTTAAAATCTGTTTCAGAATAATCTCTCAATTTTAAATTATCTCAAAAATAATTTCTTTCAATTTTTTCCAATTTTATTACTTTCTTTTTTTTATATACTTCAAAATCATTTTTTATATCAAATGCAAAAATACTAACTCAAAACAGAGTTAGTATTAATACAATTATAATATAATCTTTTACACTTTTAGGAATCATACTTTAAATTAATTATTACTTTTTCAAATACTCTGGAATTTCATATTTATCAAATTCTGGAAGTAATTTCTTTCCATAAATTGTTCTACTAATAACTTCTGCTGCACATTTTGCTCACATAAGTGCAATATGTGGTTTTGGTTCACCTCATGGAATTCAAACAAATTTAAGTGATTCATCAAGATTTATTTTATATATTCATTTTTCAATTAATATCTTTTTCCCAAGATCAAGATGTTTAGCAAAAACTATACTATGAGTATCCAAACTTCTATGTCATAATGGATATGTAATTCATGCTTTTTTATAACTTTGAACCAGAAAATCTATATCACTTTTAGGATTTTGTCATATAAGAATTTGTGGACTTGGACATGTTTTTAACCAAGCATCAAACTTTTTTACGAGTTCAACTAAACTCATTTTCTTAGGATCTTGAATTTCATCTACACTAAATCAATTAATTTTAAGAGCTTCATCTACCCAAGTTGCTCATTCCCAAATTCTACACTCAGCATAAAATTGGTTTGTAGGATTTAAAAAATCAACAGCTCCTAGACTAACTATAGAGTTATTAATTGGATCAAGTCATGTAAATTCTCAATCAATAGAAATCATAATATATATATTAATAACTAAAATCATTTGAAATATTTTTCTTTTCTAACATCACATCATCATCTCTAACAATTACATCATATTTTCTAACTCAAGCTTGTTTATATAAATTGAAACTATATTTTTTACATTCTTTATTTGGTAATGTATAATTTATAGTCACAGATTTAGTTTGAAATCTCTCAGTTTGCATATAAAAATTGACATATTTTACAGTTGGAGTTTCTTCGATTTTATAAATTTTATTTTCTTTTATAACAGCATTTTTTGGTAATAATACTCTTACATATTGCCGATTTCTTCAAGTTCATTGAATATACATAGTTCAAGGAGTTTTAATCTCATATTTTTTTATCAGATCCTTTAATTCAGCTTCATTATCTAATGTTAAATTATGACTTAATGATATTTTTAAAGAAGTATCTATACTACAATCTCTCTTTTGTCTTATTTCTTTTTCATATTTTCTAGCCATATACCTGTCTGATTTATTTCATGAAATCGAAGTATATACTGGATAAGAAAAATCTAAACTTGAATTATAATCTATATTCCCATTTATATCTAAGTCTTGTAATAACTGGTTTTCTTTAGAAGAAAAGCTATAAACAACGATTTCTCTTTTTATAATATTATCACTTATTATTTTAAAATAAGATAAATAATTTCAATCTTTTATCAGTCTAGCTTTGAATTCTTCAATAAAATCAAATAATATTTGTTTTGGTGTTCCTATACTTCAATTTTTAAATTTTTTTGATTCTACAAGCAATGACATAATTGCAGAAAAATTATTATATCTTATATTTTCATCTATTTTTGTAAAACTTATATTTCAAGTAAGTTTCAAAAAATCCTCTATTATAGTATTATTTATATATACAATTCAATCTAAATTATATCATATTTTTTCCATAAAAAATCTTATATTTTCACTAGATGTATCATAATTTTGAGAATAATTTGAATCCCTTAATCATAAAATATTAGTAATTGTATTTAATCATTCTGGGGCTCTTAATTTTAGATAATCCTCCTTTTTTAAATTCCATTCATGAGCATATACATCTTGAGGTTCAAATTTTGTAATCCTTCATTTATACATAGATACAATTCACATACTTCACATAAATCATCATGTTGGTCTTATTTCATCAGCATTTTGAAAAACTATAAGATATTTTTTTTCTTTCTTATCTCACAATATATTCAAAAAAGTTTGATAATTATTTTTAATTATAAGTAGATACTTTTCTAAATTATTTAAATACTTTTTTCATATTTCAAATTTTGAATTTAAAGGACCTTGTTCTAAATCTTTTATTGAATTATATTGATCTAAAGCTTTTTTTAAATCTGACTCAATAGCAAAAACTTCTTCTTTTGATTCTGTTAACACTGAAGTTATTTGAAGTTTATTAATTCATTCATTTTTTATATGATTATCTATATTATTATATACTTTTATTAGATTATTTATCGTATAAGCTATTTGTCTTCATCAATAAATAACATGTTTTGGTAACTCTATCTTATCTGTAGGAATAATCGAAAAAGGATAAAACAATACTCAAGCTAATCTAAAATCATCAATAGATTTTTTTACCAAATCTCTAATAATTTTTTCATCTCTAGTATTTTTTATCTCAATAAGGTTTTGATATCATGAATTTACCTTGTTTTCAATTATAAGTTTACTTACAAAAACAAAGCACAATAAAATAAAAATTGAAATAATAAATAAATAAAATCTAAAATATACCTTTTTATATTCATTTACTAACAAAAACAATTTATTTCATTTTATTTTACTTGTTATTTTTTCTATTATTTTACTTATCACTTTTATTATTTTTTTTAATATTACAATTATTTTTGATAATATATCTTTTTCAATAAAAAAATGTTTTACTTTATGAAATGTCTTTTTAAAAGCACTTTGATTTAATTTAACTAATGAATCAAAATGATCAAAATCATTTTTTTTATCTATTTTTACAAAATCTTTTCTAGACAAATCAATATCCTCAAGATCTATTTTTAAATCAGAAATATTTTTTTTCTCTTTAATTTCATTTTCTATACTTGATTTTTCTTCGTTTAAATTCATAAATAACAAATTAGTTACAAATCATTATATCCCTATTCCATCCCTTAAAGTATTGATTTCTTGAAGTAAATTTTTATCTTTTTTCATTATTTGTTCTAGTTTATTGCAACTATAAAGTACTGCAGCATGATTTCTACCAGAAAATATATTACCTATTCTCTCATATGTATAATTTAATTTTGTTTTTAAAAGATACATAGAAACTTGTCTTGGTATCATAAATTCTTTTTTTCTATTTTCTCATAAAATTCATTCTTTTTCAATTCAAAAATAAGCTGAAACTGCATCTATTATATCTTCATAACTTCTTATTGTCTTTTTAAAAGATCCTACTTTATTATTATTTCAAATCAAATCAGTTGTAAAACTCAATTTTTTTAATTTTTGAGCAATTCTACTAAGAGTTGGAGCACTTCAATCAAGTTCATATTCAGCAATCATTTGATTTAAAACTCATTCCAATTCTCTCACATTTTCAGTTACATTTGCAGCTATAAATTCAGATACATCCTGAGGAAGTAAAAATTCTTTTTCTCTAGCTTTTTCTTGAATAATTGCAAGCCTAGTTTCAAAATCAGGTTTTCCAATATCAACTGTAATTCCCCATTCAAATCTACTTCTAAGTCTTGGCTCTAGTTCTGTCAATTCTTTTGGAGCTCTATCTCAACTAATTATTATTTGTTTATTTGATTCGTATAATAAATTGAAAACATTGTAAAGTTCATTTTGAGTTTGTTCTTTTCAAGCGAAAAATTGTACATCATCGATAACAAGCACATCAACTTCTTGAAATTTTTGTCTCATTTTATCTACACTTCTTTTTTTAACACTTGTTATATATTCTGTTATGAATTTATCTGCAGTAGTATAAACTACTTTTTTATCTTTGTATTTTTTCATTATCTCACCTGATGTTCATTGTAGTAAGTGAGTTTTTCCAAGCCCTACATCACCATAGATATAAAGTGGATTATATGATTTTCAAGGATTTCTAGCTACAGCTTCACAAGCTGAATAAGCCAGTTGATTATCAGATCAAACGACAAAATTATTCAAAGTATATCTATCCTTTGTAGATTTTAAATTTGTTGGTTGTACCATAGTATATATATTAGAATCTGTTTTATTAGATTTTTTACTACTTTTTTCTGACTCTTTATAATAATTAACACCATCCACTACATATTTATTTGTAGGATTATCTATATTTTTATCAATTTCAAAAGAAATCTTAGATATAGATGATATTTCTTTTTTTGAAGCAGCTAAAACTGAATCGTAAAATTTAGCTTCTATGTTTCATTTCATAAAAGTAGAAACTAATCCAAAAACTATTTCATCATCAGTTATCTCCATTATAGATATTTTTCTAAAATATACTAAAAAATCTTGTTTTTTTACCGTTTCTATTATATTTTGTAATATGTTTTGTAGTCTGTAAACTTTTTCCATAAAGATTATCTTCTAATATAAAAAAATAAAATACATTTCCTTTCTTTTTGTAAATTTATATCATTTTTTATTAAAGTCAAAAGTATATTTTCTTTTGACAGGTTCTAATCGTACAAATATCTAGAACAAAAAAAATTATTTTGATTAATTGATTATATGTATAAAATAAAAAAGTAAATTTTAAATACAATTTTTATGAGAAAAAAAATCATTATATTAATTTGAATTGTTTTGATAATTTTGTTATATTTTTTTATACAAAAATATAACAAAATCGATAGTTTTTTGTTTAAATATCCTGATTATCCTATAGATTTTGCATGAGAAGAAATGCCAGTTGATGCAAAACACTTCTCAAATAAAGAAAAATTTGATAGAGAGTTTATAGTAACTTCAAATACTTTATATCAATTCTATCTTTATATTAAAAGGTATCCTTTATACATACCTTATATAGAAAAAAAGCTTAAAGAAGCCAAAATTCCAGATGATTTTAAATATCTGGTAATTGTAGAAAGTGCATTAAAAAATGATGTAATATCCTCAGCATGAGCTTGATGAATTTGGCAATTTATGCCAGAAACTGGAAAAAGGTTTTGATTAATAATAGATGATTATGTAGATGAAAGATATAATTTTGAAAAATCTACTGATGCTGCAATAAAATATCTAAACATTATATATAAAGATTTAAAAAATCGGACTCTAGTTGCAGCAAGCTATAATAGATGAGAAAATGCTATAAAACAAGTACTTATTGATCAAAATACTGATAATTATTATGATTTATATCTAAATGAAGAAACTTGAAGATATGTATTTAAAATCTTGGCTGTAAAATATATGATTTTAAACTATTCAGATAATAAAAAAATAATTGATCTAATGGTATGAGATAAATTTACAATTCCTGAAACAAAAATTATCCAAGAGTGAGAAATCCCAGATTTAGTAAAATGGGCAAATGAAAAATGACAAAGTTACAACAATATAAGATTGCTTAATCCATGGATAAAAGGCACTTCGCTACCAGCTTGAGAATGGGAAATTAAAATTTTGAAATAGTATTGACTTTTACTAATATTGTTTATAATAGATAAGTTTATAATTAATTTATTTATTTCTAATATGAATACACTGAAAAAAAGAGAATGATATGAAAAAATTTATTTAGATTCCTTGACTGATGAAAGAAATTGATTAACATTAGATGAAATAGAGAGAAATATAATTATTTCTACTTGATTAAACAAACAAAATATAAAATGATTAGCAAAAAATATTATTTTAACTTTAGTTGATAAATTAACAATTTTTAAATGAAATTTAACAAATTGAAGCTCTTTAGATTATAATTTGTTTGCAAAAGAAAATAGTGAACTTATTTTTACTCTTTGAAGCCTATTTAATTCTCAGATTCATGATATTATTTCTTGAGTGTCTACATACGAAAAATGATGATCATTTAATTTTAAACATAATTTAAATAACCTAATAAACGGTCTTAATATAGATGGAACAATTTCTAGGAGTGATAAGAAATTTTTTTTATGATTATTGTGAGACCAAAATCATGATTTTTTCTCTAGTACTATTATAGAAAATATTAATAAAAATGATCCCAATTTCTCTTTTGATTCATTTTTTATAGGTTCTAGTAAGTTAGTGGTACTTAAAGCTTCTTTAATATCTAAATATTTAGCTAATTATAATAATATAAGTAATGTTGTACAAAAAACATCTTGAAATGTTCAAGCATTTTTAACAATTTAAAATTCTATTTAAATTCATGCATTATTTTTTTATAGTATAGCATATTAAATGCTTTCCTTACAATTATTTAGAAAATTTAGAATAATCTATATATAAATTATGAATCTAACTATTAATGAAATCAAATCTGAAATCAAGTTACCTGTTTTAACTATTCCTTCGGGGCATAAAATAAAATTTTGAGATCTTATTCTTGATGTAGTTTATAAAATTGATATTCAAGAAAAATTTAATAGTCTAAGAGAATGAACTAGATTAAAAATAATGACTCTTGTTGTTTCTAATTGATTGTCATTTAGAAAGTTAGATCTAAAAGATGTAAGATGTTATACAACTCAAAGAAATAGTTGAAAAGTAAGTTTAAAACCAAAACATGATATTATAACTCTATGATGAGAAATTATTGACACTGCTGTTAATGCTTGATGAGTTTCATTTTTGACTCCTTTATATAAAGCTACAAAAATAGTTAGATGAATAATTCAACCTAGTCATCCAAATGATATAACAAAATTTAGTGCAAATTTAAAACAAGCTTGAAAACCAATTTGAAAGATAAACACTGAAAATAAAAAATGTAATTCTTTCTGTAAACCACCTAAATCATTTAATAAAATTGATACTAGTAATACTTTTTGAAAACCTGTTATATTACTTGATTCAAATATAGAAATAAATCCATGAGTTACAGGAACAATACACTTTAGGCAAAATATTCCTATTGAAGAACTAAATAGAGATAATGCAAAAGATACATATTTAACAGTACATAGTAAAGTTATGGAAATTTTAGAATCTTGAGAAAACCAACAATTAGAAGAACAAAAAGATATTATTAGAATTTGAAATGTTTCATTTGAAAATTTAGAATCATTTTTATCAAAATAAAAGCTTCTTTTACAGTAATACCAGATTTAATAAAATGGGCAAATGAAAAATGACAAAGTTATAACAATATAAGATTGCTTAATCCTTGGATAAAAGGCACTTCGCTACCAGCTTGAGAATGGGAAATTAAAATTTTGAAATAATGTTGACTTAATGATTAATTAAGTATAATAAAAAATATTTTACAAATTAATAATACAAAATATGGTTAACATTCATAAGTTAGACAACTGACCTATTACTCTTGAAGGAACAAATAAAACAAAAAATATTATAAAATCATCCAAATTAGAAAATGAATTAAGAATGCTTTTTACTGAAATTTTGCCTGAAAATCCACAAGCAAGCTTTACATCAACTAGATGATGAGATGAAATATGAAATTATGAACATGCTCTTAGTCATGCTCAACCTGATAATAAATGATTATGGTACAGAGAAACATTTAGTGAAAAGTTAATAACACCAAAACAACAAAAACAATTTATCTCAATACTTAGAGAAGCTATAAATATAAATGATGAAAATTTAATTAGAAAAGTAGTAAAAACTGCTTTTAGATTTTTATGGACAAAGATGTGAACTTGATTAATAAGTGAAGAAATTGAAGAAATTGTTAATTCCCTTGATTCATTCAAAAGCCCTTTTATTGTTCCAGTTGAAAAAATATGAGATGATTGAATATACTTAATAAATGAAACAACTTGACCTACTGATGCTTTCAAAGATTTGGCTTTACAACAAGTAACTACAATGCTTTCTGTTATCACAAAAAGAAATAATAAAAAATCTGTAGAACAAGCAATAGAAGAAAAAGAAAATTGAATAAGTTATAAATTTGAATTAGTAAATTGAAAAGAAGAGTTAGTTAAGTTTGAAAATTGAGAAAAAGCTCAAGAACAATGAAGTCGTCCAAAAATATCTGTAGTTATAACTCAAACTTCAACTAGTTGAGATACTTGACCTGCTGGATGAGCATGAATTGAATGAAGAGATTTTGTTGCAAATATAATTTGATTTCCAGTACACGAAGCAACTCAATGACAAGCATGACAAATGCTAAAATTACAATGAAATGTTGTATCAATTCCTTTTCAAGAAGCTTTTACAGAAATTCAAGAAAGAATGAAATGATGTAACAATGCTGAATTTAAAAATGAACTTCAAAGAATTTTAGAAGAAAAATTTAAATACTTAAGAGAAGAATATGGTTTTGATATAGAAGTAAGTTCTGGAAGTTTCAATAGTGTAAATATATGAAGAATTGACTGACAATCTATATATCATTCACTTGCTTTGATGGTAGCAAAAGCTCAAAATCCTGAAATTATATGAGATGTAATAGAATCAATTCCTTCAGGTAATTTTTGACATACCACTTGAGCATTACAAGCAAATGATATGATGTGATGAATTGATGATATAATAGTTTCTACTAATGAAAATGATGCTATTTATAGACTTATAAAAGACTGAAAATACAAAATGGCAACTTCAGAAATTTCAAGTCCTTCAGTATCTATGATTATAAGATATTGAAGTAATGTGGAAAGACTTTTAAGAAGAATTACAAGCCCTGAAAGATGTGCAGAACTTATGCAAAAATTTGAATTTGATTGAAAAATATTTGAAGTTTTAGAAAAACATTTTAAAGATAAAAATAATATTAAAAATGGATATAATAATGAAATTATACAAATTGAGCAAAAAGAATCTAAATATAAATGACTATCTGAATACTTTAAAAAGAATTATTGATTAAATTATAATTTTAAAAGTACTCCTTGAATAACTTTAACTCCAGAAGAACATCAAAAACTAAAAGATTTATGACTAAAGACATATAGAGTTGAAACTGCTGATGAGCTTTCAACAATGAGAGAAGTTTGGTTAAATCATGATAGACTTATTTGTCCACATACTGCAAATGCATATTTTGCAGCAGAACAATACAAAAAAGAAAATCCAAAAAATGATAAATCAATTCTTGTTTCTGAGACTGCTTCTCCATGGAAATTTTTGGCTTCAGTTACTACTGCACTAACTTGCGAAAATAAAACAGAAATGGCTTCAGTATATGAAGAATTAAGAAAAAAAGAAAGTACTTCTGAGTGAAAAACTGAACTTTTAAATATGATAAAAAAAGCATATGAAGAAAATGGAAAAACATTTGATGAAAATATGATACCTGAAGACTTAAGAAATATTTATGAAAAATGAATTTTAATGCCAGAAATAGAAGAAGCTAAAGATTTCTGAAAACTTACATTAGAATTTGTTGAAAAAATCTGATGAATGTTTGTAAATCAAACTGAAAAATTAATTAAAGAAGTATAAAAATATATTTAAAAACTAAAAAAGATATGAGAAAAAATTTTCTCTTATCTTTTTTTTGCAAAAATTTTACATTTCACTATTTTTTCATATAATTTTTGCACTTATTTAAAGGAAGATACCAGCTAGTAGCAAAACTACTAGAGGAAAGTCTGGACACCACAAGGATAGGATAAGAGATAACGACTCTAGCTTGGAGATATAATACATAAACTTCAAGTATGGCTAGTGCCACAGAGACAATACTAAGGCTTAAAGCCCGAAAAGTGAAAAGTCATTTGGTGTTACAATGTTAATTTTACAAATATTTGTAAGTAAATAGAAGTAGCTACAGATGAAAACTAGAGTAATCTAGTTTCGGTAAACCCTATCTGGTGCAATCGGAATGGTATCTTTATTTGCTTCATTATCCTTTATTGGCTTATAAAGATATACCGAGCTTGAGCTTACGAGTGATCGTAAGCCTAGATAGATTGGTATCAAGATACAGAATCCGGCTTATTACCTTTAAATAAGTATTTTAAAATTAATTATTAATATACAAAAAATGAAACTAGTTTTTACATGAATTCAAGGTTGTTGAAAATGAACTCATTGAAGAATACTTGTAGAAAAATATTGATACACCCTAATTGAAATGGGTTGAGAGTTCAGAAAAGTTATTGAATCAGGGTCTGAATTATGAGTAGAATTAAAAGAAATAATGGATAAGTGATATCAAGTTCCTTGAGAACTATGAAAAAAAATAATGGAAGATGCAATTAAAAATAATATAGAAAAAGAAAATGTTGTATTTGATGCATTTGTAAGAAATGATCGGAATAAAGAAATATTTGATAGATTATTACCTGACTACAAAGTAGTATTTTTTGATTTAAGCAAAGAAAAAGCATTAGGTAGACTACTTTGAAGAATGTATGATACAAAAACTTGAGAAACATTTCCAAGTGGAACCATTGTGAACCCAAAAACTTGAAATACACTTATAAAAAGATCAGATGATAATGAAGAATGAATCCTAAAAAGAATAGATGAATTTGTAACAAAAACTCTACCAATAGTTAAGATTCAAGAACAAGAATGAAGAGTAATAAAAATCAATTCAGATCAAAGTATAGAAGAAGTAAGTAATGAAGTGATTAACAAATTAGGGTTATAAAATTAGCTTATTCATC
This sequence comes from Patescibacteria group bacterium UBA5194, assembly GCA_002412935.1. GTDB lineage: Bacteria > Patescibacteriota > Gracilibacteria > BD1-5 > UBA6164 > Altimarinus. The sequence goes on from DHWA01000009.1 coordinate 20,614, forward strand.
AAACTATGATTTGTGATTGAGTTATAGGATTATATGAGTTGATTTTTCATTTGATTTTCAAGTTTTCAAGCATATTTAATAGTTTATCCCCTTCACTAAATATATCACATCAAAAAAGATGAATAGAATAGTTTATATCGTGTTTGTTCATTTCCCAAAAAGGAAAAGTTTTTAATCTACATTTTAAAAATGAAAGAAGATTTTCTTCTTCATTTTGTTTTCTAAGAGCATAATTTTCTAATCATACTTTTATAAAAGCTGACTTAATTCAATTTTTATCTATATCATCCAGAATAGTAGAATTTAGAAAATCTTCAGGACTTTTTATATCATCCCCGAAAACTCACTCACTTTTTATTAATTGAGTAATTGCATAAAGATGAAGATAATCATAGTTTTGTAAGAGTTTTTTTGTTGATTCTAGGATTTTTGTCATAAAAAAGAATTCTATAAGAAACTAAAAATTAGGAAATTCGTTGTATATTTTTCATTCCAATAATTTTCAAGTCTTTTTTTTATTTATTCCTCACCATTGTTTAAAAAAGAAAGGTATTTTTTGTTTTTCACATTGTTTTTTTATATCTAAAACCCATTCTTCTTTTATTTCTCTTGATCATGGTCAAGATTCTCATCAAACGATTACCCAATTAATTCATTCAAGATTTAAATTTGGTAAATCAGTTAATAACGGTTCTAATGATAAAAATTTAGTTCTAGCTTTTGTTTCTCTTAAAAAATCTATTCTTTCAGTATATTTATTACTTTCAACTGTTACTCAAAGCCGTATATTATCTCAAATATCTAATTTTGAAACAACTTCTAACATTTTTTCAGCTCTTTTTGTAACTACTTGAAATATATGATGTTTTTCTTTATTCATAACATCAAAAATTTGTTTTACAAATTCAAATGGAACTTTTTCATGAAATAAATCACTCATAGAGTTTACAAAAATAATAGAAGGAGTTTTAATTTTTGAAGGATAATTTAAAGTATCTGGGTGTAGTGTAACTTCAAATCAATTTACATACTTTTTTTGTCACATTAATTGAAGCCTTCTAGCCATTCTTTCAGCATAACAATTTTTACATCAATCTGTTATTTTATTACATCATGTAACAGGATTCCAAGTAAGTTGAGTCCATTCAATTTTAGATTTTTGAGTCATAATAAATTTATTAAGATTAAGATTTATATTTAATATTACATTTTATTTTATCCCGATTTCACTCAGCAATATATATGGATCTAGTTGATCATCAATTTACATATTCAATTTCTAATTTTCAATCTTTATATAAATTCTTTAAAATCTCTTTTACATCACTTATTAATACTCAATTTATTGCAGCAAATTCAATTATATTAACATTTGATAATATACTATTTTGAAGTAATTTTATCAAATCTTCTTTAAAACAACATAATTTATCAATACATTTATTATCTAAAACTTTCTCTCAAAATAATGGGATTTGATAATTTTCTTTTTTTTCTTCTTTTTTCTTTTTAATATCAATTTTTCAAATTCAATAATCTCATAATTTTGAAGCAACACCATTAAACTTTATAAGTCAAAGTATATGTCAAGAAATATAAAATAAGGCATTTTTTCTTTTTCAATCATCTAATAAAACATATCTAATATAATTACTGTTTAAATCTTTTCTCATTTTTAAAATTATTTCTTCACATAATTTATGTATATCTTTTTCATAATGATTTCATACTCATTTTTCTGTAAAATCTTCTATTACTTTACGAGTTTTATGTTCTTTATTATTTAAAATATTAGATGCATTAACAAATCTATACAAATCCATAACAGGAGAAAAAAGAAGTATTTCAGTATTTTTTACTAAAAATAAATTCTTTATATCTTGAAAACTAACAGTAGAATAACTGTATTGATCTAAAAAAAAGAATTTATGTATCTTTGTATTAGTTAAAATTGTAGTAATATCACTCAAAATATCTTTAAAATCTTTTTTTTGATATTGTATATTTATATTTTTATTTATTTCATAATTTTCCAGTTTTTGTTTTAATTCTTCTATGTTATTTTTATCATTAAATAACAGAAAAACTTGAGGAGAATTATATTTATATTTATTTAATAAAGTATTATCAGTTAATAACTTATTTAAAATATCAATAAGTAGTAATGGACTTCACTTTTCACTTCAATTATATCAAGCTCATGAAAATAAATCAGCAATAAATATTTTTCATGTTGCCATTAATAATGTAATAGCAAATTTTTCAATATATCAATTATATAATTCTAGTTTTTGTTTTGTTATTTCTGTTTGTTTGCAAAAAAAATCACATGTATTCTTGTTCATACTATAAATACTTACTTTTAAAAGATATTCTTTAAATTTTTCCTTCACTTAAATTTAATTTTAAGTATATTACAGACTTTCACTATAAGGCAAAGATTTAATATAATTTTCCATGAATTCCCAATCAATTTCTTTATTTTTATTAACTGGTAAAGGAATAGTATCATTAATCCATTTATTTTTAAAAGCTTTTCTTCAAAAAGAATATTTATATTTATTATTAGTCATTACATTTGAAATAAATAATCAATTATATATATTAAGTTTTTTATCTTTAAAAATTGTTATTTCATCACTTGCAGTAAAACTACCTTTTATATAGAATGCATCTCAAAAAGTAGTATAAATAATTGAATCTTTTTCAATAAATAAAGGATTTGATATAGAATCTGTCCACCCATTATTAAATTCAGAGGCAGAAAAATATAAAACATCTCATTTTTCTCTATTTTCAGCTGTTAATCTTTTTCATCTTAAATTATTTTTAAAAATATTTTCATATTTAAAATATCCCCATTCTCTATCATTTAAATTTAATATTGTATCAAAAAGTTTATTTGATTTTACTTCTTTTAAATTGTATGTTGCGAATTGAAATCAAATATAATTATGTATAGATTGTTCAAAATCTATATTTCTAAGTTTTGTATAATCTGTTTCTAAATATACTTCTGCTAACCATTCATCACTTTCATTTACACACTGTAATATTGATAAACCAGGGATTTCTTTTCTGTTATAATAACTATCTAACCATATATTTCTAATATTAGAATAAAATTTATTTTTATAATCAATTCTTCCTTTGTTTTTTATTTTTTCAAAACCATCTTCTTTAAAATATCAAAACCAAGTTTGTTTATTTGAATTATGAGGTTTATGTGCTTCAAATACAACAATACAAGTTACTGTTCAAGTAGGATAAAAAAGTTCATCTGGCATACTCATAACAGCTTTTAAAGTATGATATTTTAAAAGTTCTTTTTTCAAATCATCATTTGTTTTATTAGACATAACTGTTCACTGAGGAATAATAGCAACTCAAATTCATCAGACAACAAGAGAATCTAATAATTTCTTAACAAAAATTAACTCTTTCTCTCACTCTTTTTTCTGTGAGTAAGGAGGATTTATTAGTCCCACATTACAACCAAACTTTTGTAAATCAGAAGTTTTTATATCAAAACAATTTGTTTGAAAAAGATTTGTTTTTCAATCTCAACGAATAATCATATTTGCTACAGCTAAAGCAAACATATTAGTTTGAGTTTCTACTCAAACTAAACTATTTTTATATATATAATCAATTTCAGCAACAGTTGGATCATCATCTATCATTCTTTTCATTGCTGAAATTAAAAAACCTGCAGTTCATGTAGATATGTCAAGAACTTTTGAATTTTTATTTACTTCTGCTAAATCACAAAATAAATCTGTGATATGTGTTGGAGTTAAAACTATTCAAAGTCACTTACCATCTCAACCTGTATATCTCAAAAATTCACTATAAAATTTACCTATTATATCGATATTGTTTACTTTTTTTACAAAAGGATAAACTTTGCTTTGTATATCAACTAGAAATTTGTGTAGAGAATTATTATCGTGACTTGGATTTGTATGATCAATCTCTCAAGCAGTTAAATAAGTATGTGTTTTTATAAAAGAAAATTCTCACACTAAAGTATCAATTTTAGACTTCAATATTCAAGAATTTTCAAGAGATTCTTGAATTGATTCGATTATCCTTATTGATAGTTTTTTTGGATTTTGAATAGTAGGTATTTCTCTGACAAAATCATCATTATCAAGTGCTAAAAGTAAAGCAGCAACAAGCAAAGGTTTTTCAGCTTCTTTTAACTTTACTTCATCTCTCATTTGATCATGAAGCTTTTTTGCATATTGCATCAATTCATCTTCTGTAAGTAAGACTTTATCTTTTGCATGAAAAATATCGTAATAATCTTCATATTTTTGAAGATTTAAAAATTTTCTTGCTAAAAATCTTTTTTCTCATTTATTCCATTGAAATGTAGAAATCCTATTATTTTTATCATCTCAACTCACACCAATTGCTACAATATGAAAATTATCTTTTAAAAAACTTGCATAATGTAAAACTCAATCAACTGCAAAATCTCTTGGTTTATCTTTTGTTTCACTTTCATGAAACTTAGTAATTGCTTTACACTCAATAACAATTAAAACATCAGAATTTTTATGTCTTATAAAAAATTCTGGATATCAAACTCAATTTCAAGATTTTGAAGCCTTTGATAACAAGCTTATAATAGCATCATTATCACTTTTTTGTTCTTCTACAATTATTTGTTTATCATCAAAATATCACAATTCTCTTAATTTTTCTCTAACAATTATTTCTGTCTTTCTTTCATTAACCATATTTAATATATTAATTAATTTAAAACTTTATTTATTATATTAATTTTTATTTTTTTACAAGATTATATATCTTTATACACACAGTATATACATTTTTAAAAAAGTCAAAATTAATTTTTAAATTTTATTTTTTATTAAAAAAAGTATAATACAAAAAATTAACAAATTAGAATTATAATCTATGGACATAATCTCACTTATAGAGACAAATAAAACCATTGTATATATATTTTTATCAGTATGAATTATTGGAAGTTCTATTTTTCCATTAAATCTTTTCATATATTCTGAGATATTTTTTGTAGTGTGATGATTCTTATCTTGATTAGAAATTATAGATTTTTCTATAATTTTTTTTATTTTTATAATCTCATGATTTATATGAGATAGTATTTCATTTTTAATTTGATTAAAATATTGAAATAAATCATTTAAACATACTTTTTCACATAAAATATTTAAAAAATATATAAAAAATGATAACTTTGATATAGTATCTGAATCATTTAAATCAAATCCTCTATTTTCTATTTTTGCATGAAAATTTTGATTTTTTTCACATTATGTTATTCCTTTTATTTCATGAATACAAAGAATACCTTATATAGATTTCATAAAATATTCAAGTATTTGAATCCTTTTACCAGTATGATTTTTTTCATTTATATGATTTACAATCTGAAAAAATTTTATTTCGTCATTTATATTTATAAAAAATTATATTTTCTTAATTGTTTTTGGATTTTTTATATTATTCTTTATTTACCTTTATTTTAAAAAATATTTATTAAAGTCATTAAAAAAATACGAACAAAAATTGAATCATAAGAAAACAAGTATATTTAAAATATTTTTTAAACATTTATCTTTAGTATTTATTTCAATATTAATTTTTTATAGTATTACTTTATATCTTATATTTTTTAGATTTTGAAATTATAATCATATAACAAATTATAATTTTGATTTTAAACTAAATAACATAGAAGAAATAACAAAATACACCAATTTAAATACATATTATGATCAAAATAAATCAGAAATTGTTCAACCTATAAATGTAATTATAATAACAGAATCTAATATACATAATATATTAAACTCTTTATGACGGATAGAAAATAAAACTTTTATATGAAATAATATTAAAATTAGAGAATTTTATAATTTATTTAAGTCAAAAGAACTACCTATAAGCATTCTAAATCTTGACTCTAAAGCTCAGAATAGTGCATTTCAAATGAAATCAACAAGTAATTTTAAGAGAAATCATTTAAGAATTTGGAATTTTTGAAAATTACAAGACAATAATGTCTACCTAATAAGCATTTCAAAAGATACAAAAATGGATTTAGAATTATATAATAAATTTTTAACTCCAATACATGAAATTAGTATAAATATTGATTCACAAAGAGATTTATTTCTAAACCAAATCAAAAAGTTTTTTCCAAAAACAATTTACAAGAAACAGAAATTAAATAAAATAAACCCCAATTTATATAAATACAATTATATAACTGACTGATACTTATATATAATACAAATTTAAATAAACAAAAATGATTGACTATGCACTAAGTTTTTATAACAACTACACAATTATCTTTTATATATTGTTAACTATTACTGTTGTACTAGAATGACCAATAACAATATTAACTATTGCCTTACTTGCACCTAAATTTTGATTTTCATTTTTACTTATATATTTATTTTGATTTATATGAGAATTTTTCTGAGACCTAGCTCATTATTTTGTTTGAAGATTCTTTGAAAAAAATCTATTAAATAATAAAAAATATAAAGTTTTTGAAAAAATTGAAAAGAAATTAGAAAATCATTCTTTATTTGACCAAATAATAGTAATAAAATATATTCCTCCTATAACAAGTATATGACTTCTTTATCTTGGTTTTAATAAAACTAATTTAATAACTTTTATTAAAAATATTATAGTTTTTGCTTTATTAAATTCATTGATAATAACTTTTATATGATTTAATTTTTGAATTTTGATAAAAGATAAACAAGAATTTGAATACATAATTATATGAATTATGATATCAATTTTAATATTGTACTTAGCATTAAAACTAGTTACATCTTTTATTATTAAAAAATATCTAAATGGAAACAAACAAAATACCTAAAAAAATACATTATTGTCGGTTTTGATGAAAAACTAAACCTAATGATTTCTTGACATATTTAGAAACTTGGAAAAAATATTGTCCAGATTATGAGATTATTGAATGGAATGAAAACAATTTTGATATCAATTCTTGTGAATATGCAAAAAAAGCATATGAAAATAAAAAATGGGCTTTTGTTGTTGATTATGTTCGTTTTGCTGTTTTGGAAAAAGAATGATGAATATATATGGATACAGATGTAGAAGTTTGTAAAAACCTAAATAGATTTTTAACTGATTCTTGTTTTTTATGATTTCAAGAAAAAATTGCAGTAAATTGAGCTATAATATGAGCAGAAAAAAATCATCCTTTTATAATTGATATGTTAAACTTTTATAAAAATTATAAGTGAAATAGAAATTTAGTTTTACCTTATCTTACAACAAAAATATTAAAAAAATATTGATTAAAAACAAACAATCAAGAACAAATTATTGACTCTTGAATTCATATATACAAAAATCATTTTTTCTACCCTTTTGCATACTATGAAAAACCAACTGACGATATGATAACTGATGAAACCTATGCTATTCACTGGTATAAAGCATCTTGGCTTCCTGCCTGGGTTGTAAAATACATTTTTCCTGTTATATGAGTTTTAAAAAGATTCTTAAAAGTATTTAACCAATAATTTTCTCTAATTTTTGCTCAAAGTTTTCATTATTTATTTCAAATATTTTTATTTTATCAGTTTTATTTATTAATTTTTCTAAATTTATATTATCTTCTTGTTTTCAAACTACAAAATATCAATTTTCTCATAAATATTTTGCAAGATACTCTTGTTCTGTTTGATTTGGAGTTGGAAATAATATGGCTTTTTTTCATAACTTAACAAAATCCATTATACTAGTATAACCAGATCTCGAAATAATAATTTTAGATCTACTCATCAAATCATTTCTAATTTCTCAAGAAACATAAGAATATATAGTAATATCTGTTTCCTTTATATATTTTTTATAATTTTCTAAAGTATCTCAAAGTACAAAAAATTTTTTTCATTTAAGTTTTTCTGCTTCCTTTAACAAAGTATCTATAAAACTTCATTTATGCTCCAATAAATATCATGAAATTATAAAAAGATAATCTATATCTTTTTTTATTCATATATCATTTTCATAAAGTGACAAAGGTCATATATAACTATGTTTGAGTTTCTTTAATATCTTACAGTGAGATAATTTTCATGCCATATTTTTTTTATTATCTTTGAAATCCGGAATCAAAACTTCATCAAATTTTTTTAAGAATAAATGATTACAATAATCAAGTAATCATGAAAATATCCCTAAAAATTTAGGCATTATAAAAGATATCTGATGAGAGATAATATAACTTTTTATACTTTTATTATAAATACCATATCTTCAATCTGAAAAAATTAAATCAAAATCAGATTTTCTTGATTCAACATACTCTTTCTCTTTTTGTATTATTGTAAATGTTTTAATTAAATCAATAATCAAATACACATACATAATAATTCAATTTCATCTTTCTAAAGGAGGATAATCTCCAAAATCAACAAATTCTATGTTTTGTATATTTTTTAATTCTTCCTTTAAAAAATTTAAAGCATTTCAATTAGAAAGAATAACAATATGATATTTTTTTGATAATAAATAATTGATTATAGCCATACTTCTAGTAGCATGTCATAATCAAAGAGAACTTATTGCATAAAGAATTTTCTTACTCATTAATAAAAAGAATAATATAAATATATTACTTATATTATTCTTTTTTAATGTTTTTCAAAAGAAATATTTCTTTTTTAAAAAAAATCTATAAACTATGTCTACTTAAAAATAAATTAAAAATTATGTTTGCATTTGAACTTTGAAGAGAATATAGATTAAGCGTGGCTGAATTATTTTCACTATTTCCTAAAATGGAAGTAGTTTATTTTGATGAAAAAATATTATTGGTAAATAATATAGAAGAAAATGAATTACTTAAAATTGCACCTAAAATTTGATGAACAATTAAAATTAATAAAATACAAAGTGCAATTAGAGATTCCGGATCAAGTCCGGAATGACAAAGTACAATATTTGAATATATGAAAGATTTTTTTCAAGAAAGAAAAACTAATTATGCTATCAATTTTTACTGAAAAGTAAAAACAAATCAAAAAGACTTCTTGCTTAAATCGAAAAAATATTTTGCTAAATTGTGATTATCTACTAGATTTGTAAATCAAGATTTTAATAATATAAAATCATATCTTGTAACAAAAGAAAAACTTATAGATACTCAAACTGATTTCAATATTATTTTTATAAATTCTGAAATATTTATTTGAAATACAATTTATGTACAAGATATAGAAAGCTATGCTAAAAGAGATTTTGGAAAAACAAGAGATATGCAAATTGGGATGTTACCACCAAAATTAGCTCAAATGATGATTAATTTATCAAAAAATGAAACTATGTTGTCATCCTGAACGATAGTGAAGGATCCCTTAAACAATGCTAGTATAACAAAACAAAGTTCAAGGGATTCTTCGTTGCACTCAGAATGACAAAACCAATTTAATAATTCCTATACTCAATTACCTATCTATGACCCATTTTGCGGATTATGAACTATACTTTTAGAAGCAATTATAGCTTGAGATAATGAAATCTATGGTAGTGATATCAATGAGGATATGGTGCAAACAACAAAAAAAAATATAGAATTTATAAAAGATATTTTTGAAAATGATTTAAAAACATATGAAGTAATAAACCTAGATGCAAAAAATATAGCAAACTGACCTATCTTGAAAAATCATATGATATGAGCAATAGTTACAGAATGATATCTTTGAGAAATATTTTGAAAACTTAGTATCAATTTAGAAAAAGTAGAAAAACAAAGAATCATATTAGCCCAAATCTATGAAAAATTTTTCTTTTGACTTAAAAGAATATGATTCACTTGAAATATAATTATCTCATTCCCTTTTTGGGAAATAAAATGAAAATATAATTATTTCGAAGAAATATATGAAATCATAAATGAATACTGTGTTATTTCTAAGTTTTTTCCAGATAATTTTGAAGTACAATCAAGTAGATCATGAAGTCTACTTTATAAAAGACCAGATCAAACGGTATGAAGAGAGATTTTTAGATTACAAATAAAATAATAAAAAATTTGTCTTTAATATTTTTTTTATATAATTAAACAAATTTATTATTTTACCTTATTTATATGTTCAAAATTGATGCTCCTAATGATATAATAAAACATATTAAAGTTTGAAGTTTTAGAATCACAAATCCTCAGATATCTCAATGTATTGATTGAAGAAGAACTCAAGATGAAAGTAATTTTTCAATTTCGATTCCAGGTTGATGACTTGGTCAATTAGTTTCTATTCTTTCGGTTATAGAAGAAACTAGAGTTATAAACTTACCTAATTTTAGAGAAAAATCTTTAAAAATACTACTTGATACAATTTGATGAGAAAATAAATTATCATTTCATACAGATGATAATTGTTGTTCAAGTTGAGTTTGATGTGGACATCTAAAACTTATTTTAAATAAAGAAAATAGAAAAGAATACTTACTTAGTGATGAAAGTGCCTTATTTGTAGAAAATGTAATGAAAGATTATTGAACAAGAGCAAAAATTAATGTACTTCGTGGTGAACATAATGAAGTTTGAGTTTTGATAGTTAAATCATTATTTCATTCAGTTCATGCAAATATTAACTGACATCAACTTTTCATATATACTCCAGAATTAGCAAAATTTAGAAATGTTGAAATAGCTAAAAGAATGTATGATGAATTTTTTAAATGAACTTGAATGAGTTTAACTCCTGATTCTATTTTAGATATGCTTCAAAGAAAAACTGACTTACATTTCAAAGAAACTCTACAAAAAACTGCACCAAATTTACCTGTATACGAAACTAAGCATTTTTTAAATTGAGATATAAAATACCTAAAAACACTTTGAAGTATAAAAGATATATTTAATATAAATTAAATAATTACTTCTTATTCCAAGCATTGATTCATCAAGCTAATTCACAAACCCAAGAAAATCAATTTCCTTTCATAAAATTCATAACAGTCAAACTTCTATTACCATGCCAACAATAAATTAGATATTTTTTACTCTTATCTAAAGCTAAAATCTGTTCTGCAACATTTGGATTATATATATCCATATTTAATTGTTTTTCTTGTATTTTTCAAAAAGTTCTTCTTTCATTGTCACTTCTTACATCAATAAGTATAGCATCTCATTTATCCAATTCTTCTTTAAATTGTTCTTTTTTTATTGTCTTAAACATATTAAACCTAATTAGTAATTAAATATAACTAAATTCTATTTCATTTTATCAATTTGTAAAGGTGTTTTTTGATTTTTTACCTTTATTTTTTATAGAAAATAAGTACACTTAATATAGACAAATATTTTTAAATAATTAAAAAATTTATGAAATCAACAATAATTAAAATATTTTTCACTTTTTACTTTTTGTTAGTAATTTCTTCAGTTTCTGCAAATACTTTTATAGAAGAAACTATCGACTGACATAAAGTTAAAGTAATAAAATATGATTTAAAATCACAAGACTTCACTTTTAAGATATGAGTAAATAATGATTGAGATGCATCTAGTTTAAGAGACCTAATGGATAAAAATAATTGAATTTCAGCTGTAAATTGAGTTTATTTTTGTCCTGCTGATTATAGTTCTTGTAAATGAAAAGATTTCACAATAAATGAAAGATATATAGATGGAAAAAAGATAGCTTGATATGATGACACTTGAGATAGAGTTGTACTTGCACTAGATAAAAACAATACTCCATTTTTATTTCAGACAAATAAAATAAATCCAGATAAAGAAACTGAAGTATATAACTGAGTTGGTAACTTCCCTCTTATATTACAAGATTGAAAAAATATGATAGAATATTATCGGGAACAATGACTTATTGACAAAAAAATGAAAGCTTCTATGTCTAGGAATTTTATATGTAGTGATAAAGAATGAAAAAATTTATACTTTTGATATGTTTATGATGTAATTCTAGATCATTTACATGTAGTTTTAACAGAATTATGATGTTACAATGCTCTTAACTTAGATGCATGAGCATCAAGTGCTATGATATATAATTCTAGATATATCGTTTGACCTGGTAGAAATGTACTTGATTGACTAATAATTGAAAGAAAATGACTTGATACAAAGATATTGAGAGATAGTTTACAAACAACCACAAAGAAAATAGAAAAAAATATAAAATTTAAAATATTTAGAGAAAAAACAAAATACCTTGATAAACTTTCTTCTACTATAACAAAGGCTAGAACTCAAATTTATGAACAAAATAGTAAGGATTTATATGATGAAAATTGAAATAATATATGATATGAAATAGAAGCAAATTGAATAAATACACTTAAAAAACTTTATATAATTAATTATCTTGATAAACTTATTTATGAATTAAAAAATAAAATTATCGCTGAAGATAAGAAAGAAGAAAGTGTAAAAAAACCTTTGTTTTAGAATAAAATTATTGATAAATCGTTATTGACCAAGAATAATTTGTAAAATCATTACAATCAAAAACATCTTCTTCTTTTTTACAAATTTGTGTTCCACATTTCCGTTCATATCTATTTCAGAAAAAACATGATCATATTTTAGTTGGTCAACTTAATGAACCTGATGGACAAGAATCACATCAATATCAGCTTACTGTAATTGTATTAGCTTTACAAATACCTCAAATCCGAGAATAATTTGTATTACATATAAAACCACACACACTTTGATTATATCACCGGTTCTTTGTTGGTATCCGTATACTTCAATTCCATGTCTGAGTATAAGTAGTTGATGTAATTCTTGTTGCATATTGTGGAAAAGTTCAACCACAAGTTGCAATTCTTGTATTAGCTATACAAGTTTTTGTAGTTGCATTCCATGTATAATTTATATTACATTTAAAACCACAAATAGTTTCATTATATAACCAAACCTTAGTTGGAGTCCATATACTTCAATTCCATATTTGTGTATATGTAGTTAATGTTGTTCTTGTTGCATATGAAGGAATCGTTCATCCACAAGTTACTATTCTTGTATTAGCTACACAAGTCTTTGTAGTAGAATTCCATGTATAATTTATATTACATTTAAAACCACAAACAGTTTCATTATATAACCAATTTTTTATTGGAGTCCGTATACTTCAATCCAATGTCTGAATATAAGTAGTTAATGTAGTTCTTGTTGCATATGAAGGAATCGTTCATCCACAAGTTACTATTCTTGTTATTATACTTGTTTTACATACTCAATTTTCTTCATATGTTCAAGTAGGACAAACACAATTATTAGAAATCCGCGAAAATGTATCTTTACACTTAAATCTACATTCTTTATCACTTAAAAGTGTATCATATACTCAAGCACTTGAAGGCATATATTTACTTAAATCTAGATTCCAAGTTTGAATTATATTATTTACATTATTCCATAAAGCATTATTTGGTAATCCAGTACAAATTACACCTTCTTTAATAATAGATATACAATTACTTCAATCCCATATTTGATTTTCATCACAAATACTTTCTTTTATACATTCACTTCATTGTAATTCATATCAATCAATACAACTAATAGCTTTACAATCTCACCGAGTTATATTCCATACTTTATTTCATTCTCAGATTTTAATTCATAATAAATCATTTATATCACAAGATTCTACATTTGATATACATCCTGTTAACTCTTCCATGTGTTCATCTAAATTACAAGCATCTGGGTTAATAACTGGTTGAAAAGTATCTGTATTTCAATCTATAGTAATTTCACCTCATTCTTTCAATATACTTTCTTGGTGTCATAAAACTAAAACAAGTTCAGTATAATCAGGAATTGGTGGTGTAATAGGAAATTTTGGACTTATTTCTTCATCTGCTTGCAATTTATCTAATAATTCTTCGTAACTTGATATATTAATTGCATTAAGAAATATAGATCATTTTACAACTTTAATACTTGTTTTATTTTCTCACTCAATTCTTTTTATCTCAAAAATTGTACCTCTAACTGAAGCTTCAGTATCTGTTGTATATAAATCAAAATTTGATTCTGTAGCCATTTTAGAAGCTTTTGTCAGTATAGTTCAAAAGTTGAGAGCTAATCTAATTCTTGTGAACAAATTATCATCCTTCTTATATTTCATCACTGATAATGTAAGTTCCAAAGGATTTTCATTATCTCATAAATAAGACACAGTTCAATCAGAATAATAAATAATAGCTGTTGATCATGCTGATAATTTTATATTATCTCAAGGTATTAATTGTCTTTCTAAAATAATATTTTTATCAATAATTGTATTATTTAAAGTTAAATTTCCCGTAAAACTACTGATTTTAGCAGTTAATAACATCTCATCTGGATTATATGGAAAATTTTTCTTTGATTTATCATATACAAAATCGGGTCAATTATATTCTCTTATAAGATTATAAATAGGATCTTTTCATTCATAATTTCACACTACTACTGATTCAAATTTATCTCTATTAGAAAAAACTCATGAAACTTCAAAAAATCATCAACTTATTGTCTTCCCATAAGCATAATATTGTTTTGATCTGGGATCTCTAGGAAAAACATTTATATACTTTTTGGGTATTGTTTTTTCAGTTATAAATCAATGAAATCAATATGCTTCAGTCTCATCATGTGCATAACTTCAATCACTTGTAAAATATTTTAAATTTCACTCTGGAGATGGGATAAAAGAGTTTTCTTGTTTATATCTTATTAATGAATTTTCTATAGTAGTTAAATCTGTAACTACTTTTGTATTATATGTTTTTTCTTTATATCAATCATTCATTGAAACTCATATAGTTCAAATTATTACTAAAATAGTTATTACTACTATTAATTCAACAAGAGAAAATGCTTTTTTTGATATATTTAACATATTTTAATTTTAAATAAACTTCTAAATAATATTATTATATAGTATTTTTAAAAAAATCAAAAAAACTACAATTTTCTTCTTTACAAATATAATAAACTTCTTAAACTATGCTTCAAATTTAATAGTAACTTATTTAAAAAATGAAAAAATGATCAATCCTAGAAAATATAAAAGTAGAGAAACTTGTTTTCTGATGAAAATGATTTGCTAGATTTAAAAGCGAAAACCCTGACTTAGATTGAAAAGCTTTATTTATATCAGGTTGAGTAATTCCGTGAAGTTTTGTTAATTTAAAAATATTAAAAAATAGAAAAGATTATATAGATACTCAATGTATGGAGGTAATAAAAGTATCACCTATTGAAAAAAAACATCCAAGCAATATATATTGAGATCAAGCTGGATCAAAATGGGTAAATATTCCTTACGAAGAACAACTAAAAATAAAAGCTACTCAAGTTGAAGAATCTTTATTTCATATAAAAAAATTACAAGCAGAATTAAATATAAATGATATAATTCACTCTCCACTTGTTGATTGATATAGAAATAAAATAGAATTTTCTTTTTGAAAATATATTTCAGAAAAAGAACATAAACAAGAACATTTTAATGTATGATTTCATAAACAATGAGAATTTAGTAAAGTTGAGGATTTTGATTGAACTATACTTATTGATGACCTTATGAATAAAATTTACAAAGAAATAAAAGATTATGCAAAGCAAAGCTGACTTCCAGCTTATGATCAATTTAATCATCAATGATTTTTTAGACATATATTACTTAGAAGAGCATTTTTTACTGATCAAGTAATGATAATTTTTTCTATAAATCATAAATTTGAAACTGCAAATATTGATATTGAACTTCAAAAAGCAACAGATTTTTTAATTTCTTTAACAAAAAAATACTCTCAAATTAAATCAATTTATTTAAGCTTAAACGATAATAAATCTGATACTGCAATTTGAGAATTGAAATTAATTTATTGAGAAAAATTTATAGAAGAAAAATTACTTTGAATTACTTTCAACATAAGTCCTAAAAGTTTTTTTCAGACAAATAGCTACGGAGCTGAAAAACTCTATAGCGAAGTACTAAATCAAATAGATAAATCAAAAATTAAAGACTTTACTGTACTTGATTTATATGCTTGAACTTGAACTATTGGTATGATTTTTTCTAAATATGCAAAAAAAGTAATAAGTGTAGAACTTATAAGTGATGCATCAAAAGATGGAGAAGAAAATGCTAGAAAAAACAACATAAATAATATGGAATTTGTCTGCGAAAAAGTAGAAGATTTTTTGAAAAATTATCTTAACCCCGGGGTTGAAAATAAAACCCCGGGGTTTGCAGACCTCTTAATAATTGATCCTCCAAGAGCTTGAATGCATCCAAATGCATTACCAAATATATTGAAATTTCAAACAAAAAATATAATATATGTAAGTTGTAACCCTGCAACTTTAAGTAGAGATTTAGAATTTATATTGAAAAACTCTACATATAAAATATCTTCAATTACTCCAGTTGATATGTTTCCTCATACTCCTCACATAGAAACAGTTGTAAAATTGGAGCTTTAAAATATTAGAATTCACATTATTATGACTTACTTAAAAGTACTCAAAATCTTACTTTTAGATTTTAAAAAATATATTTGAAATATAAATTTTTATTCAATTATATTTTTTTGAATTCTTAGTGTAATTATTGGATCTAGTGAACCTTTTTTTTCAGCAAAAGCAATATCTTTTATTGAAAACTTTATAAAAACTTGAAATATTGATCAAAAAACTCTGGTTTTATTTTTTAGTATTTGGATTATCTTTATAATTACAAACTCGTTGGTTAGATATTTTTATAGATTTAAATTAGCTGATCTAAATGCACTAAAATATTACATAAATCAATCCCAAAAATACAAACAAAAAATAATTTATATGTCAGAATCTGCATATCTAAATAAAAAATGATGAACTTTATATAAGATACTAGATAGATGATTAGAATGAATTTTCGTGACAATTCTTGTTATTTTTTCAGATATTTTCACTTCAATAATAAGTATAATCTATGTAACTATTATATTATTTTTAATTAATTATAAAATGGCTTTTGCAACATTATCAGTTGTACCAGTTTTGATATTTTTATGATATTATTTCAATTCAAAAACTTGAATACTTCAAGAAAAAGTAAATAAAAAATGGAATTCTTTTTATGGTAAAATATGAGATTATTTAACAAATCTGACATTGGTAAAAACTCTGACTTTTGAAAAAAATATTAGTCAAGAATTGAATGACATACAAATAGAATCATTGAAATTACAAATTCCTCTTTCAAAAAAATGGGCTATTGCTGATATATATGTAAGTTTTATGACAAATACAGCTAGATTTATAGTTCTCTGAACTTGAATATATTTAGTCAAAAACTCTGAAATTACATTTGCTACTTTATTTTTATATTTTGCTTACATTAACTACTTGTATTATCCTTTATGATTTATATTTGATCATCTTAGAAATCTCCAAAAAAATATTGAATGAGTTAAAAACTTATATGAAGAATTTGATAACATAGAACAAGATAGTGAATTAAAAAACTCTAAAGAATTAAAAAAAGTAGTATGAAAAATAGAATTTAAAAATGTATCTTTTGGTTACACTAAAGATAAAGAAATATTAAAAAATATAAATCTCACAATAAATAAATGAGATAAAATTGCTCTAGTATGAGATACTGGTTGATGAAAATCTACAGTAACAAAACTACTTTTGAGATTATATGAAATAGAAAAATGAGAAATACTTATAGATGATATAAATATAAAAGATATTAAAAAAAGCTCTCTAAGAAAGCATATTTGAATAGTTATGCAAGACAATACTTTGTTTAATACAACTATCTTAGAAAATCTAAGGTTTGCAAAACCAAATGCAACTTTAAAAGAAATAGAAGATGCTTTAGTAAAAGCAAAGGCTTCTTTTGTATTTACAACTGAAAAATGATTGAATTCAATTATATGAGAAAGATGATTAAAACTTAGTTGATGAGAAAAACAAAGAATAAGTATAGCTCGTATTTTCTTGAAAAATCCTGAAATCTTAATTTTAGATGAAGCTACATCAGCACTAGACAACAAAACTGAAATTGAAATTCAAAAATCTATAAATGAATTATTAAAATGAAAAACATCTATAATTATAGCTCACAGATTATCAACAATCAAAAAAGTTGATAAGATTTTTGTAATAGAACATGGAAAAATAGTTGAAAGTGGAAATTATGAAGAACTTATGAATGCAAATTGAAAATTCTATCGTCTTGCTAATCCTGATAATATGATGATAAGTTAACCTAGATTTCTATTTCACTCAATTTTATAAAGAACTTTCTTAAGTATATCTAGCAGTCCAATTTTATATCAATCATTTTGGCAAAGCCATATACATAAATTAAATGCTATTGTAGGTTTACCATATCACCTAAGATAAGTTTTAAATAGTTTTTCATAACTTACAGAAACTTTATTATTGTATTTTAAATGTTCTATCTTATAAATAAGCTGACTAATTTCTTTTTTCATAGTATAATCATCTTTGTATCTTTCTTTTAAAACTGTAGAAAGATATTCTTTAATTTTTTCTCATTTATAATAATTTTCAAATTCTCAATCCAAAACTACCCAATTATAATCAATATATTCACTTTCTTTTACATATTTGCCATGCACTTTTTTTATTGATCTTTCTATATTTCTTTTATCATCAAAAAAATTAGCATCTCTATCTATTATTGCAAAGACATTTCTTTTTCCAAGTAATTCACTACAAAATTCATACCAATCAGTCAATGCTCATTTTCAACCTACATCTATAACAGCTATATTTTTCAAGTATAAATTAAAAAAATCATTAATTTTATTTTGTCATATTGTTTTTTTACATGTATCTAAACCACAATCAAGCAAATTTTCTTTATTCCATGGCCAGTACTCATATATATTTGGAATTGAAATTTTTTCGGTTTCTCATTCCACAAGTATTACAGCATCAGAAAAAAATATATCTGTATTTTTAAATATAAGATTTATCATTATCTTATCATAATTACCATATTTATTTTCTAACTGTTTGATTTTTGTATGAGAACTCAATTTATATACAAACCTTATTGAATCTATTTCATACTTCCCTTTTTTAAAATTTGATACAAGTTCATTAGCATGTGTACTATATATTATCTGTGTATTTTCTGTTTCAGAAATATCTTGTAATAATTTATCAATGAGTCTTATAGAATGTGGATGTAAAAAATTTTCTACATGATCTATTACAAAAATTTTAAATCTATCATTTTTTATGTCTCATAAAGATTTATAGTATAAATCAAATAAAGCAATAAATAAAGAATTTTTTGTTCATAATGTTAAATCATCGAAATCAGTTAATTCTTTTTTTTCTTCCTCATTTATAAGAGAGCTCAAATCATTTAATATCTCATTATTATTTGGTTTGTGAATATTTAAATATGATTTATTAATATCATTTACTCAATTATTAAAATTTATATTATCATCTTTTGTAATTATTTTTTTAACTGCTTGAACTATATTTTCTAAATTATCAATTACTTCTTCATTTTCTATATTTTCTGCCTTATTTTTTAGTATAAAATCAATCATTTTAGAGTACCATGAATGTTCTTTATCTTCCAAACTCCTACTTGTTGGAATATACACAAAATCAACTTTAGATAAAAATTTATTTATACTTTCTTTTTCTTCATTACTATAATTATCTTCATATTTAACTATAACCTCATCACCTATTATAGAAGCCACAATTTTTAGTACAAATAAATCTTTAGAATCTTTTGAAATAGTAGTTTCTAAAACTATATCTTTACTTCTATCATTAAAATTATTTATATTTATTTTTTTGTGTTTTCAAGAAAAAAACAATGTTATAGCTTTTAAAACATTTGATTTTCATGCATTATTTTTTCACACAAAAACTGTTTTATTATTTGCAAACTTTACTACTGCATAATCAATACTTTTAAAATTTATGATTTTTATTTCTTTTAATTTGTACATAATATGAGTAATAAATAATTACTGTCATTCCGGACTTGATCCGGAATCTATGGACTCATAAAACTTTATTTTTAATCTACACTTCTTTCATATAAGTCTTGTTATTTTCCTCATTTAAAATCTCTTTTTGCTTTAATAATCAAGTTAAATTATTTGAAATAGACAAAATCAGTTTTTTATCTTCATAAGTAAATTTTGTATCTTTTCAAAAAATCATAAATCCTAAATCATTTTTTCAGATTCCTAATTTTTGTATGTAATTATAATTCTCTAAAACTACTTCATTCATTTTACTTAAATCACTTATTTTATTTCTATCTATAACTTTACTTTGTAGTTTTCATACTTCCCTTGTATCATATTTTAAAGTAACATAATCTCTCATAACAGGATTGATTTCTAAAAAAAGTATATAATTATATCAAGTAATAAGTTTTATTTTTTCAATTATATAAAATATATTTTTATCATTAACACTTTCTATTTCAGTTATAGATTTTACTATTTCATAATTAGATGTAATTAATTTATTAGATATAACTAACCTTTTATTTGTAATATCAATTATATATCATAGTAATTCAAGTCACTGATTCGGGTATTTTTCTATAAATTTTTGTAATCATTCTTTTCAATTTATATAAAGTAAACTTGTCTGTTCCAAAGTCTTTACTAAAGCTTCTTTTGGAATATTTGAATTTAAACTAGCCTCTCAAAAAAAATCTAGGTTTCCCAATATAGCCAATTCCTTTATATCATCTTTATTTATTGTTGTATACTTTCCTACTGATACTTTTCAAGAAACTATAATATATAAATTTTCATCCACTACTCCTTCATCAAAAACTAACTCTCATGATGAAAGTTCTTTATATTGAAAAAATCAAGAATTTTTTAAAAAATCTACATTTAACATAAAAAATAATTAATTATTAAGCATTAAGTCTATCTGGTCTTTATCACGAGCAAAACTTTTTAATATATCTTTACTTATTATTCATTTATTATACAAAACAAGTAAATATTTATCCATCAAAACCATTCATTCTTTTTGTCATACCTCTATAACACTATAAAGTTGATGAGTTTTTCAAGTAATAATAAGATTTCTTATAGCATCATTTGCAACCATTATCTCTCTTGCAGCTATTCTTCATTCTTTATCAATTCTTGGTAATAATCTCTGACTTACAATTCAAATCAAACTCATAGCTAATTGCATTCTTATCTGATCTTGTTGTCCAGCAGGAAATACATCTACTATTCTATCGATTGCTTGAACTGTGTCGTTTGTATGAAGTGTTGATAAAACCAAATGCCCTGTTTCAGCTAATGTAATAGCTGATTTAATAGTTTCAGCATCTCTCATTTCTCAAACCATTATTATATTTGGATCTTCTCTTAATGCTGCTCTTATAGCATTTGCAAAACTATGAGTTGAATTTCATAACTCTCTTTGATTAATCAAACTTTTTTTAGATATTAATCCAAATTCCACAGGATCTTCTATCGTAATGATATGTTTTTTAAAATTACTATTAATATAATCAATCATAGCAGCTAGGTTAGTTGATTTACCAGATCATGTTGGTCATGTAACAAGTATTAATCATTTTGATTTTCTACACATTTCTTTTATATTTTCTCAAAGTCATAAATCTTCAATCGTTGGAATTTCTACAGGGATTTTTCTCATTGCTATACTATATCAACTTGTATCAGCATAACAATTTACTCTAAATCTATCTCCATCCTTAAATTGATATGATAAATCCAGTTCAAAATTGTCTTGAAATTTTAAAAATCCTAATTCTCATGCTATAACTTTTATTATTACAATAATATTTTCTTTTGTAAAAATAGGAGTTTCTATTGGATTTCAATTAACAGTCACTTTATCTATATTTTCTAAATCACCATAATGATTCCTTATAAAAGGCTTATGTAAAGTATTTAAATGTAAATCCGAATAATTATTCTTTATACATTCAGAGACAAGTATTTCAAAAAGTAGTTTTATATCCATAAAATAATATTAATTATGTTTTTAATCTTATAATTATTGTATCATAAATATTTCTAAAAAGCCAAAAATGAAACAAAAAAAGACCAGAATTTGGTCTTTAAATTTAACAATTTTATTATTTTCACTTTGTTCTTTTGGTTTTACTAAATTCTTCTAAATCAATATCAAATTGTTCTTCGGTATAATCTGGCCATAAAAATTTATGATTTAGGTACTCTGTATGAGTAGATCTTGCCAAATGAATTCATGAATGCCTAGTACAATAAGTTCAATTATGAATTCATGTTCTAATATTTAAATCAAGATCAGAAATCTCTAATCATCAATCTAAATATTTTTTCAATTCTTGTTCATCAATATTTTCACTATCAAGTCATGCATTATTAATCCTTTTATAAGCTCTAACTATTTCATCTAATCAACTATATCCTAGTGCAATTGCTAATTTCATTCATTCATTATCTTTAGTTTCTTCTTCAATCCCCATTAATAATTTTTGAGTTTCTTTAGGAAAAACATTAATATCTCATATATTTATAAATTTTGTATTATTTTTATGTAAAACTGGTAGTAAAGTAGGTAGATTATTAACTAATTGTATAATTCCATTAATTTCTTTTTCATCTCTTTCTAAAACATTATTTTTACTTAATCACCAAATAGTAAGACATTCTATCACTCTATCATTAGCCCAACCTATGACTTCCTTAATTTTTTCGTATCAAGCAATATGTCATGCAATAGTAGGTAAATTTTTTTCTTTAGCCCATCTACGATTTCAATCTGGAGTTATTGCTATATGTCTCGGTTTTTGTATATCTAAGCTCATTATTATATATTAGGATTTATTTCTTTTCTAGATAATTTTCTTTTTTCTATAATTCAGAAAATACTGATTATTGTTATAGCTGTTATCGATAAGCTACAAAGCATACAAGTCAGACAAAAAACTCATATTATTATTTCATTTGCAATTATATAACTATTAAAAAGCATTCAAGATATTCATACAACTAGTAGTATTTCAAATGTTTTTTTACACTTTTTAAATATTCAAAGTAAAGATATGATGATAATAAATATATACACAATCAAAGCCAACATAGCAAAAGGATAACCTAAAATCCAAGTAAAATCGTGTGAAAATAATTCACTACAAGATAAGTAACTATTGATATCACAAGCAAGTTTTTGTCAAACTCAAGCTTTATAATTAAAAGCTGCAATAGTCAGATAAATAGCATTTCAAATTGAAATAAGTGAAAGTATTATTATCGATATCAATTTTTTCATTTATTTTAAAATTAAGATATAAATCTAAACTATTATAAAAATAAATAAAATAAATCAAATTTTTAATAAATTTAAAAATACATATAATACAAAATATTATATTAACTATTTTTAAATTTATGGAATTAAATAAAAATTTTTGGGAAAGATTAAGTAAAATCTACTCCCCTGCAGAAATAAAAATAATAAAAAAATGATTTTCTACAAAAAAAAGAAAAGTCAGTTTCAGGATAAATACTCTAAAATCAAATGATGAAAATGAAGTTTTGAAAGTATTAGATGAAAAATGATTAAAATATACTAAAGTAAATTTCTTACAAAATGCTTATACATTAAACGATGCAACTGAAAAAGATTTGTGGGATTTGAATATATTTAAAGATTGAAAAATCTATTTACAATCAATTTCAAGTCAAATACCTGTAGATTTTCTTGATTTAAAAGCTGGTGATAAAGTACTTGATATAACAGCTTCTCCATGAAGTAAGACAAGTCAAATAGCTAGTTTACTACAAAATACCTGAGAGATAATAGCAAATGATAACAATGCTATAAGAATTGATAAACTTAAATTTACTCTGGAAAGACAATGAGTTACAAATACAAAAGTTATAAAAACTGATGCAACAAAACTTTGAGAAATACTTGAAGAAAATAGTTTTGATAAGATTCTAGCTGACCTGCCTTGTAGTGCAGAATGAAGAATCAATCTAAACAATGAAAAATCTTATTGATTTTGGAGTGAGGCAAATATAAAGAAAAATTACATAATCCAAAAAGAAATATTAAAAGATACTATAAAACTTCTTAAAGTTGGTGGAATTCTAGTTTATTCGACTTGTACTATAGCCCCAGAAGAAAATGAAGGAATAGTTCACTTTATATTATCAAACTTCAAAGAGCTAGTAATAGAAGATATTTCCCTTGATTATAAATACATAAAAAACTGAATTACTAGATTTTGAGATATAATCTACAACAAAAAGGTAGACAAATCTTTGAGATGTCTACCAAGTGAAGAAACTGAAGGCTTTTTTGTGGTGAAGTTTAGGAAGGTTTATTAGATTTATTTACCTCTTGTAATAAATATTTTGTACTAATGTATACAGTATCTGAATAAGTAGTTAAAGTAAATTTAATATTATCAGTATAATTATAAATTTTATTTAAATCAAATTTTTGTAAAAATGTTTTAATATTTAAAGTAACAGGACTATCATGCGATACTAATGATATAAGTTCCTGATCTCAAGATTTTTTACACATTTTTTTTCATTCTTCATTTAAAATAAAAGTAGCTTGATCAATTTCATCAATAATTTTACCTATCAAAACGAAGGGTCTTCTATTAGCTGGGTAGTTTGATTCTAATACTCTTGATAATATCTCTCTATTTTGTTTTTCTCTTAATTTTTCTCTTAATTCATCTTCCAATAATTTATCACCTGTTTTTTCACTAGGATCAGATTCCAAAACTCAAGTAGTTAATTCTCTAGTTTCACCAATAATATTTGGTAATTTATCAACCATAAAAGGAGTTTTCAAATTTATATAAAGTGCATTAAAAACTAATTCTTTAAATTCATAAGGTTTAATATTATTTTGAGCCAAATATTTTTTTATATCATTTATTTCCTTACCTTCTTTTGTTTTAAAAAATATATTAGAACCTAATATATACATAGTAAATCAATATTCTCTTCAAACATCTATATCATCTCACTCCCTTTTTTTAAGTAATTCAGCAAAAGTACTAAAAGCCTTAATTGATGGAATATATAAATTTTCTCATAATTTAATCTTATCAAACTCAATTTCTTTCTTAAACTCATCTATACTCATTTCTCATATAGTTCAATAATACCCTTTCATACTTTCTAAATGTTCTTCAGAAACTTCTGGTTTTTTGTAAGTATTCATATAAAATATGATTATAAAATTAAAATATATTCTATATAATATATATACAAACAATAAAAAGTCAAAAATAATTTGACTTTTTATCTAAATACTGATTAATAATGTAATTACACACTAATAAAAGGAGAAAAAACAAGTCTATTATTATCTTCTTTTATAAATTCTATATCTAGATAATCTAGATTTATCTCGCTTCTATATCATGCATTTCATCTTTGAATTATATTATATCAAACTGTTTTTAAATCATAAAATATATCATATCTATTACAAGTTCTAGGACATATATCATCAGTAGCATAATATCCTCTAGCAGGATTTTCAACTGCACTAGTATCACAAAGTCTACCAGTAAAAATTATTGCCCAAGGATAGTATAAATCAATACCTATTTGTCATTCCGGATTTAGTCCGGAATCTTTATAAAGACCTTCCCTTCTTTCCATATAATCCAAAGCAACTCTTTGTATATTGAATTTTTTCAAGAAACTTTGATAGATATCCAAATCTTTTTCACTTGAATTATAAAATTTTAATTGCCATTTTACTATTTCATCTTTAAGTATTTTCTTTTCTTGCTCAGTTTTATTTTTTATAAGTTCTCAACTTGGATGAACATCATATCAATAAGTATCAATAAGTGGAGTTTTTAAAAGTTTATGAATTATTCTACCAAATATTGGTTTTAAGTTTGTATATTTTTTATTTAATAGATTCAAAACTCAAAAATCATTTACAACGACTTCTATTGGGTTTTTAATTGAAAGATTATTTAGATAATCTAAACTTTCTTCTAGATATTTCATCATTGTATTTCACACATAAGGAGTAACTAAAGTAAAAGTTCTCACTTTGTGTGGAGGATAATTTTTATTAAAAGTTTTAAATTCTTCAATTGCTTTTTCAAGTTCATTTTTATGAGGAACTAAGTATTCACAATTATCACTTCCATAATAAATCCCCTCAATTTTATTAAATGCATCTTGTCATAATTTCCTTTTTATTTCTCTTATAGAAACAAAATTCACTTCATACTGAGGACTCATAGTAGTAGCCAACTCTCAAGGATAATTTTCTTGAATAAAGTTAGCAATTTCTCTATCTTCTTTTCACATTGATAATAAAAATCATTCATTTAATAATTTAAAATATTCTAAATTAGTTCAAATGTGTATAAAAAGTTGCATAAAAATGTATATTAAAAATTAATTGTCATTCCCGAGAAGTCGGGAATCTTCCTTATATTGAAACTATCTTTTTACATCTTTAGCATCTGTTATACATCAATCATCGTTTTTAAATACAAAGTAGAACCCCGTGTCAAGCACGAGGATGACAATAAAAAAAGCACGAGGATGACAAAGTCTTTAGTCTTTTATCTCAAATCTAGAAAATAAATTTTCTCATTTTTCTTTTATGAAAAATATTGGGAAATCTACCAATAATTTTTCAAATTCTCAATTTTCAAGTCTATTTTTATAATCTAGAAGTCATAATTTAACAAACATTTCATTCATTTTCACAGGAAAAAATGTATATAAAGCAAGTCAAACTATTCTTAATCATTCAGCCAAAGTATATAAAACATTTCTAATTTCTTCTTGTTTATCATCATCTTTTATCATTTGCCAAGGTTGTTTTATATCTGCAAATTTATTTAATTTATCTAAAAAAGAAAAAGTTATATCGAGACAAGATTTTAAATCATATTTATTTATACTATTTTGAAATTTTTCCAAATAATCAAGTATAGTAGGTTTTCATTTCAAAAAACCAACCAAATCTTCATCAATCGAAAACAAACTATCTTCTGTCAAAAATTCATCTACTTGTCAATACAATTTTCAAGTTTCATTTTGTAATTTTAAACTTAAAACAACAACTCTATTTACTAAATTACCTAAATTATTAGCTAATTTTGCATTGTAAGTTAAAATTGCTTGTTTCTCATCAAAATCACCATCTTGTCATATATTGAAACTTGATAATAAATAAAGAGTTAATAAATCTTTACTATATTTTTTACTAAATTCTACTGGATCTATAGCATTACCAAGTGATTTTGAAATTTTTTGTCAATTTACAGTAAAAAATCAAGTTGTGAGAATTTGCTTTGGCATTTCATATCAAGCTGATTTAAGCATCGCTGGCCAATAAATCGCATGAAATCTAATTATATCTTTACCAACTATATGTAAATCTGCTGGCCAGAAATCTTCTTGTCAATTTTGACATACAGTTATATAATTAAAAAGAGCATCATACCAAACATAAGCAACTTGTTCTTCATCAAATGGAAGATGAATACCAAATTTATTTGTTTCTCTACTTATAGAAAAATCATCTAGTCACCTCTCTACAAAAGCTATAACTTCATTAAATCTATCATTTGGGACTACAAACTCTGGATTTTTTTTATATAACTCTTCTATATATTTTTGATAATTTGATAATTTGAAAAAATAATTTTTTTCTTTCAAAATTTGAGGCTCAGTCAGATGATCAGGACATACTTTTATTATATTATCGCTAATCACAACATCTTTTGAAACTGGAAAAGTTTTATTTGTTGTTTTATTTAGATAAACTAAATCATCATCTTTTTTAAAAGCTTCACAACCTACACAATACATCCCTTCATAAACTCATTCATAGATATCTCCATTATCATATGATTTCTGTAATACTTCTCTAACAAACTTATGATGTCTATCTTCTGTTGTTCTTATAAAATCAGTATATTGGATTCATAATCCATCCCAAACTGCTTTATGCTTTGAAGCCATAATATCAAGATATGACATTATATCCATACCTTGTTCTTCTGCTTTTAAAACAGCTTTCTGACTATTTTCATCAACTCAAGTACTAAATTTTACTTTTTTACCAGTTATCTTTTGATATCTGGCTATACAATCAGCAATTATAGAACTATAACTATGTCCTATATGAGGAATCCCATTTGTATAATAAATAGGGGTTGTTATAAAAAAATTATTTTTTGCCATATTATTTTTATTCATTAAAAGATTAGTTGTTATTTTTTTTAGATTTGTCATTCCCTTGAAGAAGGGAATCTTCTTTATATTGTAACTATTTTCTAGTATCTAAATATCATTCATTATTGTTTAATACAAAGTAGATTATCTGGTCAAGCCAGATAATGACAGACTATTTTATATTTTAAAAAATTACCTAAAAAATTTATTCCATATGAATTTTATTGCAATATTGATAGCATTACTTGATCGTTGTCCTTTTGACATACTATAAGCTGTATACTTGATATTAACAGGAACTTCCATAAAATTAATCCTTTTTGTTGCTATTATATCCATCATTTCTGAAGCATAAGTCATATCATCAATTGTTAATCTTATATCATTAATTATTTTTGTTCTAAAAACTCTATATCAATTATGACTATCAGTTAATCTTATATTACTAATAAAAAAAGTAAATAAAATTCATAGTTTTAGAATTATTTTTCTAACTATTCAAACATTTGTGTTAGTTTTTGTTATAAATCTAGATCATAAAACTACATCAATATTTTTATTTTTATTCAAAATCTTAATAAACTTATCCAAATCCGATATATCATGTTGTCAATCAGCATCAAATGTACATACATAATCAGTTCTACCAAATCTTCTTATATACTCAAATCAAGTTTCCAAAGCGGCTCATCATCATCTATTTTTTAAATGATTCAATAATATTATCTTATCTTTATATGATTCTAAAATATTTCTTGAATTATCGGTTGATCAATCATTTATTACCAAGACTTTTTCATATCATTTATCAAAAATCTTATCAATCGTATCTTTTAAAACCTTTTCTTCATTGTATACTCTAACTAAAAATAGCATTTCAGAGTGGATCTTTTCCTTTGAACTGTTTTGTATAGCCATTTCTCTTATAAATTTTGTAAGATCATCCCTATTGTCTTCTACTTTTTTTAAAAGTAATAATACAAAATAAAGAAGAAATATTATCGATCCATAAACAAGCAAATCAGCTCATCTTTGTAATCAAAATATACCTCAAACATAATTTAAAACTCCTGGGAAAAATGAAAAAGTGAGAAGTCAGATTCAAACACATAAAAATACTAAAAAATGAACAGCATTGAATTTTTCTTTTTTAGCAATGTCTAATGAAATTATAAAAATTACAATTCATGAAATTACAAAAAAAACTTGTAGTAAACTCATTTTTTTTTGAGTTAAGAGTTATTAAACTTTCCCTATAAAATTTTCTTGACTTACTTTTGATTTCGATGCTGCAACAATAAATACTTTACTGATATATAAAACTGTAAATAAACTTACAATCAATCAAATTCAAAGCATTAATCAGAATCATTTAATCATATTTATACCAAAAACAAAAAGTATCAAAGCAGTTAATAATCAAGTTATATGAGTATCAAAAATTGCAGAAAAAGATTTTTTAAATCATACTTCTAATGCTTCTTTTAAATGTTTTCAATTTCTTAACTCATCTTTAGTTCTCTCAAATATAAGGATATTGGCATCTATTGCCATACCAATTGATAATATAAGTCAGGCTATAGAAGCTAAAGTAAGAACAGTTTGAAATATTTTAACTAAAAATAATAATAAAATAACATATACAAATAAAGCTAAAGATGCCATAACTCAACCAAGTCTATAAACAAAAATCAAAAATACAAAGATTAATAAAAATCAAATTAATCAAGATGTAAAAAGTTTATTTAATGAATTTAATCATAATCTAGAATCAATAGTTCTTTCTGATGTTAAATAAATCGGAGCTGGGACTACTCAAGTATTGATATCTTGAGATAAAGTCTTTGCTTCTTCTGTAGTATAATCTCAAGTAATTACTGCTTTTCAAGTTAAAATAGGCTCGTTTACACGAGGAGCAGTAAGTAGATGTCCTCATACAAATATAGCAATTTGTTGTCAACTTAATCTACTAGTTAGTTCTCAAAAAATCTTTGCTCATTCTGTATTGAATGTAAGTTCTATCATAGGTTGAAACAAATCATTATATTGTACTGCTGAATTAACAAAGTACTCATCGTTTAATATTCTTCAATCTTTATCTTTAGCTGACATCCATTCACTTGGACTCTTTGTCAAAAATACATAATTAAAAGCATATACACTTCAAGTAGCTGTACTTCAAGATAAAGTTTGTCCTGAAGATGAATTAGATTTTCATAAGAAATCAAGTACATAATATCATTCCATTCAATTTGTTTGTTGAAGTTCTCCACCATCTAAACTTACAGAAGTCTTTCAAGTTCATGATATTATATCATCAAAAATTCAATTTTTTATATTATCATAATCAACTGAAAAATAAGATTGTAATTGATCTTTAGTTCATGAAAAAGTTCCGAAATCCACATTTTCATAATTATCTCTATACTTTTGAGCTACAGGAGTAAAACCATCTTTAGTAGTTTTTAATTCAGCAATTATTGTTCTTGCTAAATCTTTTCTTTCTTTTTTATCTTCATCTGTTATAACTTTTCTATTTTCTTTAAATTCTATTTTTACTACTTTTCATATAGTTTCTTTTGCTTTTTTTATATTTTGTTCATTTTCAAAACTACTATTTCATTTTAGAGGAATTTGAACAATTATATGTTGTTCAGATCAATAATTAGCTGAAGTTATAACTGAGTCATTGATTTTCAATTTTTCAACTCTCTTATCTATAATTGATTTTAATCATTCTATAATTGATTTTTCTTTTTGTTTATCATAATCTTTTGCTTTTTTAGCTTCATCCAAAATAATCTTGTAATCAAGTTCTATTCATCATTGTAAATCAAGCCCTAGTTTATAATCTTTTGTAGTAATAAAATTGATATTATAAGTACTCCATGGAAATATATAAGCAAATGCACCTACAGATAAAAATATTATTATAAATAATTTTAAAACCAAATTTCTATTCATAAATAAGGATAATTAATAATAAAAAAACAAATTGATAACTACTATAATAGGTATCAATTATTATTACATAATTTATAATCTTTTTGTATAAAAAGTAAAGAAAAAATTAAAAATTAATTAGAATTTGGGCATTTTAAAGTTATCAGTTTAAAAAACTGTCATTCCCGTGAAGACGGGAATCTACATTGTATTGTTCTAGAATATCAAAATTATATCCTGAACTATTAAATTATATTGATATTAAAGCAGTTATATAATGAAGATTCCCGTCTTCACGGGAATGACAAAATATAATATTCCACACATTTCTTTATTCTTTTTTCTTCTCTACCGGATCATAACTTCACTTTGACCAAGGCATACATCTCATTATTCTTCAAGTTCATTTAATCGTTCAAACAATGGCTCATTTTTTTTCTATTGCTTCAATCATATATTCACTACAAGTTGGAATATGTTTACAATATGGAGTTTTATCTAATCACCTAGCCCAAAAACTATGATCGGGAGAAAATATCTTTTGATAAATTTTTACTAATTTGATTAAGGATTTTTGAATTAAATTCATAAAATGATGTTTAATATTAAAATATATATAAATAATAAGTTTCCATTCTTTTAAACTACTTAGATTTTCTGTACAATATACTCCCAAAAAAACTTAATATAAGAAATAAAACAATACTAGAAGAACTTGAAGTTCACAATAAATGAGAAACAAAAAGCCCTATAATAACTGATAATAAAGAAAAGATAACTGATAAAATAAAAACTGATTTTATACTATTTCAAAGTATTTTTCATATATTTGCGGGAATAACTAAAAAGGCTCAAATAAGCAAAATTCAAAATATTTTTATACTAACTCATATAAATAAAGATAAAAATAATAAAAATATCAAATTGTATAAATTTATTTTTAATCATCTTGTTCTGGCTATATCTTCATTAATTATTATAGCTAAAAAATTCTTTCAAAAATAAAAAAATAATATATATAAAATAAAAAGTAATACAGTAATTATGTATATATCTATATTAGATATAAATAAAATACTTCAAAATAAAAAATTATTTATATCAAGAGTTAGATTTTGTAAAAATCATATAACAAATATTCATAAAGCCATTCAAGACTGAGAAATTATTTCTTTTGTTGATTCTTTTGTTACAAATTTTGTACTTTCAACTAAATAAATTAATAAACTTCAAATTATTCAAAATAAAAAAGCAAAAAAATAATAGTTTCAAGAAAAAAATAATGAAGTGGCGATTCATAAAAATAGAAAATTTGATATAGAATGTGTTATATTTGCTTCTTTTCTCATTACGATAAAAACTCCTATTATCCCTGAAATAAGAGATATAAGAATTCATCAAATAAGTGCTTTCTGAAAAAAACTGTATTTTAATATTTCTAACATTTTAAAAATAATTAATGAATATGCTTATTATGATGAGTATGTTCATAAGGTAATACATAATCTCAAAAAATCTTTTTTACTTCTATATTATCATTTATTTCTTTTGGGGTTCAATGACAACAAAAATTATCTTTATGTAGACAGACCACTTTATCTGAATTTTTGTAAACTAAATTAATATTGTGAGAAATAAGTATAATAGATATATGTGGAAAAATCTTTTTTATATCTCCAACCAATTCATAAAAAATATCTTCTCAAATTATATCAATTCAAGAAGTAGGTTCATCAAGAAGTATGATATCTGGTTTTGAAATTAAAGCAGAAATAATAAGAACTTTTTGTAATTCCCCACCACTCAATGCTGATATATTTTTATCTATCAATTTTTCAGAATCAAATTTCTTAAAATATCACAAAAGCTCTTTTTGGTTAATTTTATCATTATAAATCTGAATAAACTCATTAACTCTTATAGGAAAAGTTTTATCTATATCAATTTTTTGTGGAACATAAGAAAGTCTTTTATAATTCCTTTTTATTTTTCATAAACTATTTTTATAAATTCAAGCAATTACTTTTAGTAAAGTAGTTTTTCAACTTCAATTAACTCCTATTATACTCATAACTTCTCACTTACTAAGTCCAAAATTTATATCTTTTAAGATATAAGTTTTTTTATTATCAAAAGAAATTCAAACATCATTTAATTCTAAAATCTGATTATTCATATATGCTTTTAAGATTATTTAAATTAATTTTAAGATTATTTATATATCAATCTTTTGATATATCTTGTCATATAGGATCAAGGATTAAGATTTTTAAATCAAATTCTTCTGCAAATTTCTGTAAATTTGAATCATTAAATTGTGGTTCTTTAAATACGGTTTTTATATTTAATAATTTAATTTTATCTTGCAATTTTTTCATATCATTTGAACTTAAATCACTTAAAACACTAGGTTTAAAAACAAGTTTTTTTTCATTATCAATATTTAAATCATTAAATAAATAATTATAAGCATCATGAAAAACTATAAATTCTTTTTGTTTTTTTAACGCAATATCATTTTGAAATCATTGTATTAATTTATCTAATTCTAAAACAAAATTATTATAATTTTTAACAAATATATCTTTTTTTTCTGGTTTTAAAGAAACCAATTTATCTTTGATTTTAGATGCAATAAATTTTGTGTTTTTTATTCCTAACCATATATGAGGATCTTTTTGATATTGATTCTCTTTCTGCAATTCTTCTTCGTTATGTTGTTCATCATCATCTATTCAATTAATCAAATCTATTCAAGATGATAAAATTAAATTATCTTTATTTCAAATTATATTTTGTAAAAATCAATCTATATGTTCAAGTCATATCCATATAATCAAGTTTGAATTCTCTATATCTACTACTTGATTTGATTTTAAGTCAAAATTATGTGGACTTACTCAAGCTGGTACGATACTTTGTACATCAACAAAATCTCATCATATATAGTTTACTATAGAAGCTATTGGAACTATAGAAGCAGAAATTTTTATTTTGTCATTTTCTATTTTTACACCTTTTTCATTGACAGAATTATTTCAAGCACAAGAAAAAAATAAAAATACACTTAATAATAAAATAATTATTTTTTTCATATAAATACAAAACAATAAAATAAACTATTTACAACTTTTACAAACTCATAAAACTCATATACTATGTTCACTAATACTAAATCAAAGTTCATCAGCTTTTTCAAATATATTTTTACATATACTTTCAGAATCAAAATTTATTATAGAATTACATTTTTTACACTTCATATGCTCATGAGAACAATTATCATCATTTATTTCATAAGTTTCAATTTTGTTTCATATATTAATTCTTCTTATAATTCAATTATCCAAAAATAAATTAATAGTTCTAAAAATACTAGCTCTTCCTATATAATCAAACTTTGTAATTAAATCATTTGCATTAAATAAATGATTATCTTGTATATAATCAAATATACCTAACCTTTCCTTTGTTACCCTACATCAATTTTCTTTAAGTATTTTTTCTAATTTCATAATTTGAGACTTAGTATCAATAATAAATAATATTATATTGATTTTTTTTTCAAGTCAATAAAAACTCTTATTATAATAAGAGAAAATAGAATGTGAAATTTTAATAGAAATTACATGAATTCTTATCAAAGAGATAACAATGATAGATGATATGAACAAGATTGAAGAGAAAATTTTGAAAATTGTAGCTGAGAAAAATTTTCAAGTTACAAAAATGATTTTAGAAACAAAACAATTATAGAAAACAAGATTAGCTTACCTTTAAATGCTATAAGTATTGCTGATGCTTCAAAGATAGCTACAGCAACTATTCCATGATCAAAGATAACACAAGCATATTTAGAAAGTGAAGAATGAATTTTAAATTATTCTTTTATATTGGATAATAAAACTGAAGTAAAAGTTGATGCAATAAATTGAAAAATAGTTACTGATAAAAATAATGAAATTGAAAGTAATTCAGGTACTTGAATTACTACTAAATAAATAAATTTTAATTTGATTAATTACTCATCATTATTATACTAATAACACAATAGTTTACTTATTTTAAGTAAAATAATATTATATGTTTTATGAGAAAATTAATAAACTTACTACATCTAAATCATAAGACATTTTGGACCAAAGAAAATATAATTTCTTTGGTCTTTAGTATTATATTTCTTGTTATTGCACTTTCTATACAAAAATTTGCTGATAATTATGTTATAAAAACTGGTTGAACAGTTGTTTGAGATATATTTCTGAATAATATCCCTGCTTTAGATATAGATAAATTTATAATTTTTAGTACTCTTACATTTACATTATTAACGTTAATATTACTTTCTTTAAAACCAAAATACCTTATTTTTACAATAAAAACTGTAGCTTTATTTGTAGTTATTAGGTCTTTTTTTATAAGTCTTACTCATTTATGAATTCATCCTCATCAGATTTCATTTGATTCAGATACTATAGGTTTTTGGTTCTATAACTTGTTATATAATTCAAAAAATGATTTTTTCTTTTCAGGCCATACTTGATTACCTTTTTTAATTGGATTGATTTTTATGAAGGATAAACTATGGAGAAATATCTATTTTATAACATCTGCAGTTTTTTGAGCTAGTGTTATAATCGGTCATATACATTATTCTATTGATGTATTTGCTGCACCTCTAATAACTTATAGTATCTATTCAATTGCAAAAATTTCTTTCAAGAAAGATTTTGAACTAATTAAATAAATATTTAATTTTTTGACAAAAAATATATTTGAGATATACTTGATTAGTCAAGTATCTATTAACTATATTTATTTATGAAACAAAAGGAAATTGAAAAAAATAATTTAGATTTTATAATAAACATATCTAAATTTAATATGGTCTTATCAAAGGCACTAGATTCAAAATTATGATGATTATGATTCAATGATTTTATAGTTTTATATCATTTAAACAAAGCTAATGATCAAAAATTAAAAAGAATTGAATTAGCAGAAAAAGTATGACTTACAGCTTCAGGAATAACTAGATTATTATTACCTATGGAAAAGATATGACTTGTAAGTAAAGAAATAAATTCAAGTGATGCAAGAATAAGTTATGTAAGCATAGCTTCAGGATGAAAAACTAAGTTTGAAGAAGCTTTAGAAAGATTAAACTTTTTTACAGAGGAAACAATTGATAAAGATCAAGCAAAAAAGCTAAATGATTTAACAAAAATACTTCAGAAAATATGATGAAAAATGATGTGGAAGTAAAAAGATAGTGAATAATTCACTATCTTTTTTAAATTTTAAATGCTTTCTTTCAAAACAAATATTTTCAAATCTCATACATTATAAAAGCTATCAATATAGTTGTTCAAAAATTTGATAATATATTAGATATTTCTTCAAATGAATCCTTGAATATATAACCTAATAATAATAATTCACTTCAATATAATATCTCTCAAAATACCATATACAAAGTAAATTTCCTAAAATTAAAAGATTGAAATCAAACTATATAATTTATTGTTGGTCAAATTCATGTAATCAAAAATCTTGATAAAAAAATAGCCATTTCTCATTTTTTATCAAAATATTCTTTACTTTTATCATAAATATTTTTTGTTTTTTTTCATTTTCTTAGATATCTAAAAAATTTAAATTTATAAAATTTCCTACCAATAATATACCCTAATATATCTCAAGAAACTGTAGAGACTAAAACAAGTGAAAATAATAATACTAACTCAAGTAAATTATGTGCTAAAGCTCCTGCAAACATTATAAAAAACATAGCTCAAATAGGTAATAATCATAATTGACTAAAAAATGGTATTACTAAAAGAAATAAGTATAAATTTGCTCCAAAAAATGTAAGTATAATATTAATGTTCATTTTATTTTTTCTGAAGAGATAGTATAAATTCATTACAATTTATTTTTTTCTTTTTACAATAATCTTTTAAAGTTATTTTCATATCCCATACATAATACTTATCTCACAATTTTTCCTGTAAATCTATATTAAAACGCCTTTTTATATAATTTAGGGTCATCCAATCCTCTATTTGTTGTTGATCTGCTGGTTTTTTTAAGTATTCATTATGATTTGAATAATTAATAACTTTATTAATTATATTGTAACTCTTATAAAGAAATAAAACCGATAATATGATAAATAAGATTATCCAAATTTTCTTTTTCATAATTATTTATTATTAATAATATATTAATTTTTAATACTACAATATTAACTAAAAAACATAAAAATTCAATAATTAAATAATATAACTTATGATTGACTTTATACGATTATTGTATATAAATTAATAATATATTTTATAAAACTATATTATGAGTAAAGAATTAGGAAATTCAGAATTAGACCAAATAGAATACTGTGAAACTACTGATGATTTAAAAAAATCAGCAGTTACTTTTAGAATATTGAAAGGTACATCTGATAAGTGCTGAGATTTACTTGATTCAGATTCAGAAAATATTGGAAATTGAGCCGAAATACCAGATATTTATAAGAGATTTATTTCAAACGAACCTATTACTGTAAGAGAAAAAGAATTAGTATTATTATTTTTACAAGATTTAAAGTCAAATATCATAGCTCAGAGATTTTTTTCAAAAATAATACTATGACAATCAGATAAAAATAAAGATTTACTTAATACTTATTTAAGAGATATAGAATGAAATTATTATATAGCTAATTTTGTAAAATTACTAAAAACATCATTTGAAAATTATTCTCTTACAACTTCCAATAATATAAAAACTATCACAAAATTATGAACACAAAATTGATTAAATTATTATATTTGAGAAAAAGAAAAAGGTAACTGTGTATTTGTTATTTTTAATTGAACAATAATTTATCTACAAAAAAATCTAATTAATACAAAGTTAATTAATGATTGACTTATTTTCTGATTAGAATCAAATACAGCTGAAGAAAATAAACAAAATATATGAGTTTTATATGAATTTACTTGAAAATGATTTACTGATATTCTTAGAAGACCTTGATTAAATTGATTGGAAGCAAGTAGTGAATTTAAAGATTATTATATATCAAATGGTAATTGAAAAAAATGATTATATAAAATTAAACCATCCGAAGTAGAATTAAAATGATGAGAAAAAAATGAAGTGACTGAACATCTATCAATGAAAAATGATGATATAATAATACACCTCAATTGATTTGTTACAACTATTAACAAAGTAAAAGAGTGATGAAAAATAGATTATACAACTTATGCAAAAGAAAAACAAGGTCTTGATAGACATTTATTACCTCAATACATGAAAGAAATAAATAAACTTTCATCAAAAGAAAAAAATTTCTTTTTAGAAAATTTATGAGATGATTATTTTATGATCTTTATAAATTATCAAGCTAATATTTATAAATTTAGTAGTACAACTAATTCTTTAGAAGAAATAGATTGATTAAAATGAATTAGTTTTGGTTTATCTGTTGATAAATATTTTGCTCATATAGATACTGAAAAATTATTTAATTGAGAACCAACTCAAATAGAATACAAAGATGGTAGTGTCTGAATATCTATATTTGATAAAAATATTTGAAAATTAAAAACCTTAATTTCTATACCTAAAGATTTTAAAAATTTTTATTTTGAAGAGGAACAAATAAATATAAGTACAAGCAAAGGTTGGTCTATAATTTATTTTAAAGATTGAAAACTTTATTGAATTAAAAAATGATACAAATATATAAGTAACGATAATTATATAAAAAAAGAATGATTAAAATGATTACTTGAAGAAAAAGTATATATGGAAAATTTTTATGAGAATATGCAAGAATATTTTGAAGAATTGGATACAAGTTCACCTGTGATTATTGATTAGATAATAAAACCTATTGATGCTTTAAGATTTGAATAAAAAATTACATTCTTTATTCACCTTTCTTAGACACTATTTTTTTACTACTTTTATCATTTAAAAAAGTTATATTTCAAACCTTATAAGTACCTTCATCTTCTTTAGAAATATTTACTTCTTTAGGTAAATTATGTAATTTTGTTATATTGTGAAATTTTCAACTAGATATTGAATAAATATTAATTCAATCAAAGAAAAAATTATCACAGCTTGTTTTTAACTCATCTGGATTTTTTACATCAACTTTTTCATCTCAATAAAATATATTATTATTTGAATCTCTAATTAATTCATAATATTCTGATATTATATTTATTCAGTTACTTATATCAGCTCATCTTATATGATTATAATCACAATATAAATTTACACCATCATGTCAATATCAAGTATCTCATATAGCTTCAA
This sequence comes from Patescibacteria group bacterium UBA5194, assembly GCA_002412935.1. Classification (GTDB taxonomy): domain Bacteria; phylum Patescibacteriota; class Gracilibacteria; order BD1-5; family UBA6164; genus Altimarinus. The sequence continues at coordinate 60,172 of DHWA01000009.1, forward strand.
AAGTATCCGTATTTGGAGGAGTACCATTTCATCTAATAGAATGGTATGTATAATAACATTTTTTAGAATCTTTTGATATTTTAGTATTCAACGGTTTAAAACTTGCTACATCTGCAGGTATTAAAACTGCTGAAGGATAAAAGGTATTTGTTTTATTTCAATTTGCATCAATACTTCATACTATTCAGTATGAATACCATATTTTTCATTCAACTATATTGTATGGTTTTCATTCTCAGATTAACTCATGATTTAGTATTTCTATTATTTTATCTCTATCTTTAATTCTAACTTGTTCAATTTTATTATTTATTTTTTCACTATCAAAAATAGGATTCAGCATCAATAATTCTGCTATATTCCTAACAATATATTTTCTTTGTTCATTGATAATCGACATTTTTCACGGTCATTTTATTTCTATTTTATATTTAATTCAATCAATTTCAGCTGTAGATTTTTCTTTAATTCAAAGTCTATCAATATATGATAATTGTTTTTCTGACATAGTTATTTATATATGTAAATTGTAATTTGAAGTGC
>DHWA01000014.1 GCA_002412935.1 Patescibacteria group bacterium UBA5194
ATCATCATCCTGTTCAATCTGTTCTTGAAGCACTACAAGTTACAGTACCACAAGTCCATGTTTTTGTTGAATCAATTGCAGGAAAGGTTACAGATGGCTCAGTTCATGAAGTACAAAAAGTTCCAGTTCTCCAAGTAGTGTCAAGAGCTGTATAAATCTCTCAATTATGACTTCAGCATTGGATCGTAGGACAAGTAATAGGTTGACTTACTGTTCAAGTATTAGTTTCATCTAATTTTGGATTACAAGTTACACTACAAGTTCATTCAAAATTGGTTCAAATTTTTGTAGTAGATTTCCGTATAGAATTTTGTATACATTGTCTTGTTGTTGTACAAGCAACTTCATTTGTTATCCATGATCATGTTCATACACACACATCCCGTTTATCAAAAGTCCAATCATCACAACTACAAACATCACTATCTGATTCTGTATTTCAAAAAACTCAATTATTACAATAATATATAATCTTACTAGTTCATTCAAACTCTACATTAATTAATTTATGATTTTCATAATTATAACACTCTGTGTTTCATATAAAACTATATGTATGATTTCTACGGTAATCATTAATTTTATCTAATAGTTCTCATGATTGTTCAAGCTCTAAATCATCATAATCTAATCAATTATCTATTAGATAATCTATAACTGCATCCCATATAAAATCATTAACTTCATCTTTAGTTGGAGTTGGAGTTGGATTTATATCGTAAGCTCATTCATTTTCTATGGGAACAAAAACAATAACTCTTCAACTATTATTTTTTAGTTCTATAAAACAACTATTATTATTTATAGTACTTATTTCATATAAGCTTTTTCTATCTTCATAATCAACTTCATCACTATGTATACAATCTATATATGGTTGAACATATGTTTTAATCCCATTTAAATTATTTTTATTAGCTTTAACATAAGTATCAACTTCTGTTTTTGTAGGATTAGTACATTCTCCTCAATCCAATTCCGCATAAGTATTTATACAACCTAAAGATAAATATCAAATCAACAATATTAAAATTAGGTTCATTTTATTTTTAATCATATTTTAAATATTAAATAGTAATTATTTTATTTATTATATTTTGATAACATATTTTTAAACTCTTTATTATCTTTTATTGTTTTAAAAATTCAGTTATCTTTTCTTTTAACCTGTTCAAGTAAAACTCAATTTGTTAACCAATTATTTTTTTCAAAGAAACTTATAATTTTTTCTGAATCTGTAGAATTTTTTTTCATAAATCCTATCATAAAAGCACTAAATATAAGATTATTTTTTACTTGTTCTTTACTTGATTCCATTAATATCATATCATTTTTAACTGTTTTTGTAGATTTTTTTAGATACTCTTTAACTTTTTCTATATTTCATTTATCTAATTCTAATAAAGCATATAATTCATAGGCATAATATCAATCAGGATTTAATTCAATAGATTTAGCTATATTCTCTTCCATTTCTTGATTGTATTGTAAATCATTTTTCATATATAATCATCTAGCAAGTGCTACATATCACATAGCATAACTAGGATAATACTCTATAGATTGTCTAGCATAATCTATACTTTTATCTATATCTGGAGTTAATCAATTTAATTCCAGTTCTACAGAACTTAATCCAAAACTTAATTCAGACTTTAAAGGTAAATTAGTTGTTAATTTAAGAGCTGAATTCATAAAATCATAAGCTTTTTCATAATCTCATATTATCAAATAATATCTACCTAAATTAGCAAGGGCACTTGCATTATTATTATCCAATTTATATGCTTCATTATAATAAGCAAAAACTTTATCAAATTCTCATTTTAGATCATACAAATGTCATATTTGATTTTTTAAGATAGATTTATTTTTATCTGTTATATCTTTGATTTCTAATCATTTATTATAATAATCTAAAGCTCAAGTATAGTTTTTGATTATTTCTTGAGAATATCATTTATTATATAATACATCACTGTCATCGTCCATAGTATTTAGTATATCCATTGCTTTTTTACTATTTTCTTCTTCTTTATAAAAATAGTTTCCATAATTAAGATAAGAATAAACAAGCTTCATTTTTTCTTCTCTTTCTAAGCTACCAGTTCATTTTTTTTCTATTTCTTCAATAGCACTTTTAAAATCTCAAGAATTTAAAGCTTCATTTATATCTATATTATCATTTTTAATATTTCCAGTACTAGTAATACTATTATCTTTATTAGAATTTTTATTTTCATTTGATTTATAAATAAAAAGTGAAAATAATCCTAATATGACAATAAATGAAATTATATAAGAATAGATATATACTTTTTTATTTTGTTCTAGTTCTTCCATAGTATATTTTGTATTAAATTATAAAAATACAAATTAATACTAACATATATTTTTATAAAAATACAAAAAACACAGATACTTTTATTGAATTTTAAATTGACTAATATCTTAATTTATTTTTAAATAAACTATCTTTGCTTTTTTTTCTCACTTCTAAGGTAAACTTCATAATAAACTCATTTTAGTACAAATAAAGTTAAAATAGAAGCTGAAATTATACCAAAGATAATAGTAAATCACATTCAAGCCCAAAATTCATCTCTTAGAGATATAGGAAATATACCTAAAACTGTAGCAATAGTTGTTAGAGTCATCGGTTCTAGACGACTAGATCACGCTTCAACCAGTGCAATAAAAGACCCCATTCATTTATTTAGATTTATATTTATAGCATCAACAAGGATTATTCAATGATTAACAGCAATTCAAGTAAAAGCAATAAATCATATACCAAAAGGAAGTGAAAAGGTATTTCATGTAAGATATAATCAAAGCATTACAAAAGGAATAGACATCACAACAGAATAAAGAATAATAAGTGGTTGAGAGAAGCTATTAAATAGCAAAGTAAGAATTGCAAATATTATCAAAACTGCCAAGAAAAAAGCTGATAAAACCGCTGTGATAAGTTCTTTATTTGCTTCATTTTCTCATCATTTTATATAAGAAATTCATGCAGGAAAGTCATAAGATTTTGCATATTCTTCAAATTTAGCTTGAGTAGAAACAGTATCTAGTCATTTTTCTAGATCTGCTTGAACAGAAATAATTATTTTTCAATCTTCTCTAGCAACAGAAGCTATTGAATTTGTTGTATTGTACTCAATAAAATTTCAAATTTGATAATCTTTTCCTGCAAACATAAATGTTGAAGTCATAATATCATCAACATTTACGACTTCTCTAAAATTTGATTGTTTTATATAGATATCCATATCTGTTCAATTATCTTCAACTGAACCTACATTTATACCATTCATCATTTGCATTATATACCCGTAAACAACAGCTGGAGGGATATTGTAAACTCCTAAAACCTCTTTTTTAAGAGTAAATACAAATTGACCAGGAGTATCTTTTGATGATAATTCAACTGATTTAGTTCAAGGAACTAATTTTAATTGTTTTTCAAAATTTTTAGATACACTTATAAGTTCTGTTAACTGGTCTGCATTTTCAGCAACTAGTTTTAATCATATAGCTTTAGATCAAGGAGGTCATCATTTTAATGCCTCAGATATTACTTTAAGTCATTTATTTTCATAAACCTCCATGTCTTTTGATACCAATTTTTCTAATTCAAAAACAGATAATAATTTATCTTTTTTTCTATCAGCTTTTTTTTGCAATTGAATAGCAATATTTACAGAATTATCTTTAACAGAAATAGTATAATATTTTATTTCCTTATATTTTGATAGGTATTTATCTATATCTGAAATCTTTTCATACATTTTTTCTGTTTTTAATCAATTTTCTCATTCAATTGAAACACTCATATAGTTATTATCAGATGCAGGAAAAAGTATGAATCAAACTTTAGGAGCTAAAAATATAAAAGATAAAGCAAGTAAAACAACAGGAATTGCAATAAAAAGTCTTCTTATAAATGTATTTTGTAGATATGATGATAAAGTTTTTTTATACCAATTTATAGATAAATGAATTACTTTAACTCTTAAAGAAACTTCTTTAGAAGCCATTTCTATTTTTCATTCTCTTTCCAATGATAAAAGTTCTTTTTCTTCATCTGTAGCATATTCTATAGCATTATCATTGTGAATATATCTTTTATGTTTTCTAACAAAAAGTAAATACAAAGCACTGTTTACAGTTAAAGCTAATACAAGTCAACAAGCAAGTACTCAAAATATAGTTATAGGTATATAAGATAGAAATTTTCACATTAATCAAGGTAAAAACATCATCGGTATAAATACTACGATAGTACACATAACTCAAGCTATAATTGGAATAGCATATTCTTTTAAAGCAAGCATTAAAGCTGTTTCAGGATCATATCATATTCTTATTTTTGAGCTGGCGGCTTGAACTATAACGATTATCGTATCAACGGCTATTCAAAAGGAAATAATTAGTGAAAAATTTGTTAAAAAATTAAGAGTAAATCATCCGTAATATAATAATATAAAAGTTGAAAGAAAGGCAAGAGGAAGAGTTATTGTAGCAAATACTGAATCTTTAAATCATACAAAAAGATACATAGAAATAAATACAAGTACAAGTGTAGTAATTGCTTCTTTTGCTAATTCTTTATAATCATCTATTATATTATCAGATAAATCATTTCAATATATATATGTCAAATCTTTAAAACTTTCTGTTTTAAATGTATCTTCAATTATTTTTTTAGAACTACTTGAAGCTTCAAATATACTTGTTCATTCAATTTTATTTACTAAAAGTGAAACAAAAGGTGACACATCCTTTCATTCAGTTCATACTAAATTTATGGATTTATCTTTATAAACCCTTTCAATAATACTTATATCTCATAGTTTTATATAATTACCATTTTTTAATTGTAAAGGAATGTTAAGCATTTGAATTGAATCTGAGTATTTTCATTCTATACGAAAATCATATTTTTTATCTCAAACTGTAAAGTTTCAAATAGGGATGTCTTTATTCCATGATTTTATAGCTGAAGAAATCGAGTCTATTGTTAATCAAGAACTTTTTAGTTTATCTGGATTAATAACTATTTCTATATCATATTCTTGTCAATTACTCGAACTTGTTCATCCAGCTTTACTCATACTACCATTTGCAAATTTAACACTTTCTATAGAAGGTAATTTTTCAATATTATTTTTTAATAACATTGCTTTTTCTATTAGTATATCTTTTGAAATATTTTTATTATTTCAATAAATATAAATTGAATAGGCTTGTTTAGTATCTGTATCAACCTCTGTAATTACTGGTGTTTTTGCATCAGTTGGTAAGGCAATCCTGTTAACATTATTTCTTACCTCATTTATTACATCTTTACTATTAGCTCAATTTTTGAGAGTCATAGTAATCATAGAAAATCAAAGAGAAGAATTTGAAGTTATTGTATCAACTCATTTTATATCTTTTATTTCTTTATAGATTTTATCACTAATCAGACTATCTATATCATTTGGATTTGTTCATGGATAAACAGTTGTAATAGTTATCATCCCAAAACTTATGGAAGGACTAGATTCCTTAGGTATATTTATTAAAGCTAAAATTCATACTACAAGTATTCAAACGATAAAAAGATATGAGATACGGTATTTTTTTATCCAAAATCAAAAAAATCATGATAATACTTTTTCTCTCAGTTCATTTATTCTAGACATAAGTGATAATTAATAATTAATTTTTTATTGGTCAATTTTTAAATTAAATTTGTTTTCATCATAATTTGAAATATCTGTAATTATAATAGAAGTTTTATCATCCAATTTAGTTCAATCTAAGAAACTTAAGAATTCAATATTATCTCTATACATTTTTCCTAAAAGAATTTCTTTAGGTACTATTTTTCAGTTTTCTAATATATTAATAATTCATTTATTAGTTCATACAAGATTAACATTTTTAATAGGAATTAAAATTGATTTAGATTTTACAGGAATTGAAACATCCATAACTCATCACAAATTTTGTATTTTTTCATTAAAAACTGCTAAAACTTTATAATTTAGAGAATCATCTGAAACTGAAGAAATAGAGTAAATAGTTCATGTTAAAGATTTTTGTCAAAAATTTGCATAAACATTATCTCAAACAGATATATAAGAAAGCTCTGACTCTTTAAAATAAAGTTCTACCTCTGATGCTTTATCTGAAATGATAGATAAAATAGGAGTTCAATTCATAACATCTTGTCATTCATCAACAAAAATATCTCAAACTAATCAATCTATAGAAGCTTTTATATTTAATTTATTATAATCTTTAATAGCTACTTCTTGTCAAATATAAGCATCTGTCATATTATTTTCAAGTCATTTTAGAGTTAAATCTCTAGATTCTTTAGATGTTCTTATTGATTCTTCATTTTGTTTTATTTGTAATTCTAGGGATTTTATACTATCTTCTGATCAAGCAATTACTTTATCTAAAGTATTTTCTGATTGAGTAGATCATAATTGATAATTTTTAATAAAGATTTCTTTATCTTTTTTAAGTAATTCAAGTTGCTTAGCAAGAGAACTTTCATTGTTTTTATATGTTTTCAAAAAAGTAGAAGTTCAGTTTTTAAAACCAATAAATCAAGCATTATTTATAGCAAATTGACTTTGATATGCATTTGTGGTTGCAGAGAAAGCATCTATCTGAGATTGATTTAATTGTCATATAGAAATAATAGAATTATTTATGGTAATCTCAAGAGAGTTTAAATATTTTTCAATTAAAGTATAATTTCATTCAATAATAGTAATATAATTTGATATATCATCCTCGCTTAAATTATCAAAATTCATATTATTAAGTACAGTGTCTCTTTTGCTTATTAAATTTAATAATAATGATTTTGTATTATCTTTTTGACTAGCATCTTTTACTCAAAGGTAATTTTTCATTTTAACATAATCATCTTGATTTTCATACAATTTAGTAGCACCTAAAAGTTTATCTCAAAAATTAATTATATCATCAAAAAATGTTTTTTGAGTTATATATTCTTTCTTTATAGAACTTTTAAAATTATCTATTGTTTCTTGATTGTTTGAGAGAATATTATTGTAATCAAGCTCTGCTTTTGAGATAGAGTTATCCATTTTTTGAAGTTCTAGAGATGACTTTGTATCCATTCCTACGTAGTCAGTATTAGATAAATTATCTTTTGCTTGAGATATATCAATTTTTGATGTTTTTCTTAGAGTATCTAAGCTATTATTTAATTTTTCTAAAGCAATTTCTAAATCAAATATTTGTTTATCAAGTGAGACTTTTGTTGAATCATAGCTTATTTGCATTTTTTCAATTAAATTAGAAGCTTTATCCAGATTTATATTATAATTAGCAACTGTATCATTTAAAATTACAAGATTTTGCCCCATTTTAACTTTATCTCATTCTTTAACAAGAATTTTTCAAATTCTTCAAATCGCCTGAGATGTAAGTTTTATATCATCTTTTCATTGGATTTTTCAACTTTTTTCTAAAAAAGAATTACTTCAAAGTGAATTCAAATTTTCAGTTTGTATTAAAAAATCTTTTTTTTCAATTGTATTTGTAGTATCTTCTTTTTTTGAACAAGAAAAAAGTAAAAGAGTAATAATAAATAATGAGATTATTTTTTTCATAGAAGTTAAGATTAATTAATATTTTTATAGGATTTCATTTCTGCTTCCATATAGGCCATAAGTTCTTCAATATCATCTTGTTTAACCATTCAGATAGCTTTTCAATGCCTTGTAAGTACCATTAAATTATCTCAAACATTGATATCTAATGTTTTTCTTATTTGAGCTGGGATAACAACTTGTCATTTTGCTCATACAGTAACAGTTCAATAGATTTTTACTCAACATTGGTCATTTAGATTAGTGCATTTTTTTTCTTGCATTTTGTATAAAAAGTTAGAAAAGTAAGAAAAGTTATACTTAGATAGATATTATAATAAAAATAATTTATTTACAAAAGAGTTAATAAAAAAAGAGTTGACAAAAATATAATATATGGTAATATATGTGATATAATTTAGTAATTAATTATAAAAATATGGTAAATATTCCTGGTGATAAAGTAAAGGAAACTATTACTCCTGAGGTAATTAATCCTATAGTTGGACCTGTAGTTGAAAATGCTCAATGAGAAGTTTTAGAAAAAGCCAATAAATTATTAGAAAAACCACAAATAAGTATAAAAATGCAAAGATATTTAGAAGAGCATAATATTTCAGAACAAAATATACCTAAATGTATTTCATTGATTAAACAAGTTGGAGAAATTGTTTTTTTAAAAAACTTGAAAACAAGAGGAAAAAAATTAAAAGAAGAAATAAAAGAGTTATTGAAAAGTGATAGTGAATTAGCAAATCTTGCTATGGAACTTATATCTATAGATTATTCCACTAATACTCGTTATCTAAGAGAAGAAATAGTACGTACTGACTTAAATCCAATAATTAGAGAAATTTGAGCATATGAAAAATGACTTGTAGGGCAATATAGAAGAAACAAAGATAAATTATTAGCAAATCTTAAAGAATCAGAAGAAATTAATATATGATGAAATAAATTTTCAAATAATATTGCAGATTTAACTGTAGAAGAATTAACAGAAATATTTAGTTGTCCAAAAAAAGCTACTTGATTAAATATTTGATCATATGATTTAGATTTATTAAGTGAAGAACAACTTACAGCTATTTTTAGTAATTTTAAAAACATAAAAAAAGCTGATTTAACAGGTACTATTTTTAAAACTTTATGAAAAACAAAATGAGAAATTATCTTTACTAACTTAGAAAAGTGTGAGTCATTAATTTTTTGAATGAATGATGTTACTGATGAAGTACTTGAACTTATTGTTAAATACCTAAAAAATATAAAAAGCATTGATTTTACAATGTGTGAATTAACTCCAGAACAAAAAGATTTTATAAAAGATAAATTTCCAAATGTGGATATTTGTATTGACGAAGAAGAAGATGTAAATGTAAATCCTGAATAAAATTAGTGATAAAATACTAAACTACTTTCTTAATTTGAAAGTAGTTTTTTTATTTGCCAAAAGCATTTTTTTTAATAAAATTATGCCTGATTTACTATATTTTAATATAAACTTATGAACATAACAAGCAACGAAATAAGAAAAAAATTTATAGAATTTTTTAAAGAACATGGTCATTCTGTGATTCCTTCTGCTCCTGTAGTTCCTGATAATGATTCAACAGTTTTGTTTACGACAGCAGGGATGCATCCACTTGTGCCATTTTTGCTTTGAGAGAGACATCCTCTGGGGAAGAAACTTGTAAATTATCAAAAATGTGTAAGAACAGGTGATATTGATGATGTATGAGATAATAGTCATCTTACATTTTTTGAAATGCTTTGAAATTGGTCACTTTGAGATTATTTTAAAAAAGAATCAATTAAGTATTCCTTTGAGTTACTTACTTCTTCAAAGTATTTATGAATAGATAAAAATAAATTAGCAATTACAGTTTTTGCTTGAGATCAAGATGCTCCAATAGATGAAGAATCTGCAATTATTTGGCAAGAAATGTGAATGCCAAAATCTCGTATTTCATATATGTCAAAAAAAGATAATTGGTGGGGGCCAGCAGGTCAAACTGGACCTTGTGGACCTGATACTGAGATATTTTATCGGGTAGGAAAAGATGCTTTACCACCGATTGGAAGTAATGTAGAAACTGATGAAAAAAATTGGATGGAAATCTGGAACAATGTATTTATGGAATACTTAAAAGATGAAGGGGGTAAATTTAATCTTGCTTCAATGCAAAATGTAGATACAGGTATGTGACTTGAAAGGATTACAGCAGTATTAAACGGAAAAATAACAGTTTATGATACAGATATATTTACAGATATAATTGAAGTTATTGCTCAAACTTTGAGTAAGGCTTATAATGAGGAAACTAAAAAATCAATGAGGATAATAGCAGATCACACTAGAACTTCTGTTATTATGATTTCAGACTGAATCGTTCCAAGCAATGTAGATCAATGATATATTCTTAGAAGATTACTTAGAAGAGCAATAAGAGAATGAAATAAATTATGAAATAAATGACAATTTTTAACTCCAATAGCAAATAAAATAATCTCAAAATTTGAGGATATTTATGAAGGAGTAAAGAAAAATAAACAAAAAATAATAGATGAAATTGAAAGGGAAGAAAAACAGTTTTTAAGTACTTTGGAAAATGGATTAAAAGAGTTTGATAAATTACTTAAATGATTTGAAATAGCTTTTGAAAGAACTTGAAAGAAAATAGATATAATTTCATGAGATAAAGCCTTTAAACTTTATGATACTTATGGTTTTCCTCTAGAAATGACTTATGAATTAGCTAAAGAATTATGATTAAAAGTAGATGAAGAATGATTTCAAGAAGCATTTAAAAGACATCAAGAATTATCTCGTGCCTGAGCTGAACAAAAATTTAAATGATGACTTGCTGATAATAGTGAACTTACTACAGCTTTGCATAGTACAACTCATATAATGCTTGCTTGACTAAGAAAATATCTAGGACCAGATATACATCAAAAATGATCAAATATCACAGCAGAAAGACTTAGATTTGATTTTAATTACTGAGAAAGAGTTTCTCCAGAAATACTAAAAAAAGTAGAAGATTTTGTAAATGATGTAATTGCAAAAAATTGTACTATGATTTTGGAAGAGATTAAGAAAGTAGATGCAGAACAAGATCCAACAATAGAGGGAAGTTTTTGGGAAAAGTATCCAGAAATAGTAAAGGTTTATACTCTAAAAGATAATGCTTGAAATGTATACTCAAGAGAACTTTGCTGATGACCACATATCGAAAATACATCAACAATGTGAAAATTTAGAATAATAAAAGAAGAATCAAGCAGTGCTTGAATAAGGAGAATAAAAGCAGTTTTAGAGAAGTAAGTATACATTATATGGATTTTATTTCCTGTTTTTAACATAAAAATAAAAACCCTTCCTCTAACATTTAAGGAACGGCTTTTGATGAATTGTTTCGTTTTAAAAGGAATGATTACCATAAAGAACCTTTTAAATGTACTACAATGTAATTATATTATATACTTTCTTCAATTAATTGCAAGTTTTTATTCAATTAATTTAATAAATTATTTGCACTTGATAATAGAAAAGTATTGGATAAGTTTATAAATTAATAAAAAACTATGATCAATAACCCTTTAGATATCCATTCACAAGTTAAGATTGAGGAATTAGGTCTTTGAGTGAAAAAGATAATTTATAATCCAAGAGATTCAAAAAAATGAAGACTATTTATGCCTTTATGGAATGATAATTATCCACCATTACAAGAATTTAGAGATTTACCTTTTTTATATATTTCAAAGTTTTTAGAAGAAAACAATGCATCTTGAAATCATTATCATAATGTAAAAAGAGAGGTATTAATTCCACTTGATTGAATATATGAAATGTATTTTGAAGACATAAAAACAAAAGTTAAATTTATAATTGAAGTAAGTGATGAAGAAAATGTTTGAATTTATGTTCCTACCTGAATTTCTCATAAAATTATATCAAAAGGAAAGACTTGAACATTACTTGTTTTAGCATCTTCTCCAAGTAGCTTAGAAGATGAAATAGAATATTTAATTGATTAATTTACTAATTATGAGATGACCAAATTTTTACTCAGCAGTTTATGTAATAATAAAAAATGAAAAATGAGAAATACTTTTTTGAAGAAGAAAAAGTGATTTTAAAGATGGGTATTTTCAGATTATTCCAGCTGGACACCTAGAATGAGAAGAAACGGTATTTGATTGTGCAATTAGAGAGGCAAAGGAAGAGGTATGAATAGATATACAAGAAAATGATTTAAAAGTAATTCACATTTCTCATAGGATTTCGATGGGAGAAAGAATTTATTTTGATATTTATGTTGAAGTTACTAATTATTCAGGTAATATAAGATTATGTGAAGATGATAAATGTAGTGAAATAAAATTTATAGATATAGATAATTTAAGAGATGATAAGTTTGTTATGTATGATATAGAAGCTTTAAGAAAAGCAAAATCGTGAGAATATTTCTCTGAAAAAAATTTGTAATTATTAAATAAAACTAATGAAAAAAACAAATATAACTGTAATTGGTTGATGAGCTTGAAGTTTCAATGTGCTTTATGGATTAAAAAAAGTTTTTAGTAGAGAAGAAAGAGATCTGAGAGCTATAATTGCTATGACTGATTCTGGGGGAACGACGGGAGAAATAAGAGATAAATACTGAGTTTTGCCTCCTGGTGATATAAGAAGAGCAGTTGCTGCTTTGGCTCGTGATACAGGATTTGTGAGAAAACTTTTTGAATATAGATTTACTAAGGAGTGTTGAGTTATATGATGAAATAAAATATGAAATATACTACTTACTGCTTTGGCTGATATAAAGTGAAGTTTTGAAAGTGGATTAGATGAGGCTTGCAAGATGTTTGATACTGAGGGACAAGTAATTCCTGTAACTTTAGAAGATGTGCATTTATGAGTTAAGTTTGAAGACTGAACAGAAGTAATTTGAGAAAAAAATATAGATGTAAGTGATAAAAATGATTTTGAAAGAACTCATAATACAAACCAAAATATAATAGATGCTTTTTTAGTTTGATGAGTTTGAAATCTAAATCCAAGAGCTAGAGAATCTATTTTAACATCAGATATAATCATAATTTGACCTGGAGATTTTTATACTAGCATAATTCCAAACTTGCTTTCTCCTGGTATGAAAGAAGCTTTAAAAGAGACAAAAGCAAAGATAGTTTATGTATGTAATATAATGACAAAAAAAGGAGAAACAACAACTTATGAATTACCAGATTTTATAGATAATATAGAAAAATATGCATGAGAAGTAATTGATTATGTAATCGTAAATGATTGATTAATTAGCGATGAATTAGTAGAAAAATATAAGATGGAAGAATGAAAAAAACCAGTAAAAATGAAAGATACTCATAATTTTTTAAATAAAAAATATAAAATTATTAATGAGGATATGATAGATGAAAGTGATGTAGTTAGGCATGATCCAGAAAAATTAGCGAGAATTATAAGAGAAATAGCTTTAAGTTAAAAAGATGTTTAAAAAACATCTTTTTTGTTTCAAAAAACTAGCTATTTACATAAACTTGATTACAATAATAATTAATAAAAAAAGTTAGTTATTAATTATTTTCCATGTTCACTCATTTACACAACCATACACATTATTCTATTCTTGAGTGATTACCAAAACCTATAGATTATATCAAAAAAGCAGTATCCCTTGGTATGACGAGCTTAGCTATTACTGACACTATGAATGTTTATGGTTGTCATGAATTCTATAAAAAAGCTCGTGATAATGGAATAAATCCTATTTTATGATCAGAAATATTTATAGAATGAGTTTTAGATAAAAATATTAATCATAAATTGGTACTTCTTGCTAAATCAAAGGCATGATACAATAATCTAATAGAGATAATAACAAAAACAAATCTGGACTGAGGCGGTAGAATCTCTTTAGAAGATATTAAACCATTTACAAATGATTTAATTGCTCTGAGTTGACCTATTTCAGGAGAAATCCCATTTTATATACTTTCTGGGAAAAAAGATGAAGAGATAATAGAAAGAATAAAAGCTTATCAAAATGTATTTTGAGTAGATAATTTTTATTTAGAGCTTCTAGATCACAAAGATATTCCAAAACAAGATTTAGTGACAGGTAGATTAATAGAATTACACAATAAATATAACTTATGAGTAGTTGCTACAAATAATTGTTATTATATAGAAAAACAAGATAAACTAACTCAGGATGTTATTCAGGCTCTTTGAACATGACATGAAATAAATAATCATGATAGACCAAGTTTACAAAATTGAGATTATTCTTTTTTGTCAGAACAAGAAATGAATTCTATCTTTTGATATATACCAGTAGCACTTGAAAATACAGAAAAAATAGCATCACAAATCAATATAAAAATAGAAATGTGAAAGATACTTATTCCAGTTTTTAAGTTGCCGGAAGAGATAGAGGAGAAGTATAATGAAGAAAAAGTAGTCCCCCTTATTAATGGGGAAAGCTTGAACGGTAGTGAAAGCAGGGAATGACAAAATCTTAAACCTCTCAACTCTGACGAATGGTATCTTAGATATCTTTGTTTTAACTGAATGAATGAAAGATTTAAAACAAATTTTTCAAATAAAGTAATGGATGAATTTATAAAGAAAATAGATATTGATCCATTAACTAAGTCGCTTCAAGATTCAACAGTAGAAGAGTTAAGAGCAGCTTCAAAAGAATTTTTCACTGAAAAAAAGAAAGAAATAATTGAAAAACTAGATGAATTAACAAAAGAAAGAATTGATAGATTGGAATATGAACTTTTTGTTGTTCATAAAATGTGATTTGATACATATTTCTTGATAGTTTCAGATTATATAATGCGGTCAAAAAATAATGGTATACCAGTAGGACCAGGTAGATGATCAGCAGCGGGGGCACTGCTAGCATACTTAACTTGAATTACAGATATAGAACCAATGCAATTTGATTTACTTTTTGAGAGGTTTTTAAATCCAGCCAGAGTATCTATGCCGGATATAGATACGGATTTTGCAGATAATTGAAGAGATAAAGTTATTGATTATTGTAGAAATAAATATGGTGCAGATCATGTCGCTCAAATCTGTACATTTGGTACTTTTGCCGCTCGTGCTGCGGTAAAAGATGTATGAAGAGTTATGTGAATTCCATTTGCTGAGATGAATGATCTTGCAAAACTAATTCCTGAAAAACCAGGTACAAAACTAACCAAAGCTTTGATAGAAGGTATAGAATTTAAAAAAGCTTATGATGAAAATCCTATTTATAAAGAAATAATAGACAATGCTTTAAAAATAGAATGAAACGTAAGACAAATATGAGTTCATGCTTGTGCTGTTATCATAGCGCCAGAAAAGATGACAAGTTATACAGCACTTCAACATCCACCAAAGGATAATGGCACTATAATTACACAATATTCAGCTTATCCTCTTGAAGATTTAGGACTTCTAAAAATGGATTTCCTAGGACTTAGAAACTTGAGTATTATCAAAAGAACAGGAAAGATATTAAAGAAAAATAAAAATATAGATTTAGATATACTTTGAATTGATTTAGCTGATAAAAAAGTACTTGATATATTTGCGGCGGGTGATACAACTTGAGTATTTCAATTTGAGTCTGATGGTATGAGAATGTGGCTTAGAAACTTAAAACCAACAAGTTTTAATGATATAATTGCGATGGTTGCTTTGTATCGTCCAGGTCCTATGAAGTTTATAGAGACATATATTAATAGAAAATATGGTAAAGAAGAAATAGATTATATGTATGAAGATTTAGCAAAAGAACTTGAAAAAAAGTATGGAAAAAAAATGATACAAGAAGAAAGAACTAAGCTTTTTGAAGATTTAAGTTCTTTTATGGATATAACTTATTGAATTGCAGTTTATCAAGAACAGCTAATGAGAATAGTTCAAGCTATGGCTTGATTTTCTCTTGCTGAAGCTGATATGCTTAGAAGATGAGTTTGAAAAAAGAAAAAAGATGTAGTAGAAAAATTGAAAATAGAATTTATAAATAAATCAGCAACTTTTAGATGATACAAACCAGAAACAGCAAGTACAATTTATGAAAAGATGATAATGCCAGCCGCTGATTATAGTTTCAATAAATCTCATGCGGCTTGTTATGCTCTAATTGCTTATCAAACAGCTTATTTAAAGGCTTATTATAGAACTGAATTTATAACAGCTATGATGGTTTCAGATGAAGAAGATTTAGATAGGATTTCTTTAGCAGTTTCAGAGGCTTTAAGTAATTCTATAAATATATTACCACCATCAGTAAATGAATCATTAAAACATTTTACTTATATAGATGATAATAATATAAGATTTTGATTAAAAGCTATAAAATGACTTTGAGATTGACCTATAAATAAGATTATTGAAACAAGAGAAACTTTGGAGTGATGAAAATTTAATTCTCTACAAGAGTTTGTTAAACTCGTTTGAAAAGAAGTAATAAATAAAAAGTCTCTTGAATCACTTGTTAAATCATGAAGTCTAGACGATTTATGAGAGAGATCAGAGGTTTATTATAATATGGAAGATATTCTTAGATTTGCAAAATGAAATGAAAATAAAAAAAATATTATGCAAATAGGATTATTTGATATGAATAACTCTGAATTTCAAGAAAATTTAATTTTGAAGAATAAAGACCAACTTCGTTATGAAGAACAACTTTTTTTTGAAAAAGAAGTTTTAGGTTTTATGGTTTCGGGGCATCCTCTTGATTGACTTAAAAATTATTGTGAAAAAAGATCAAATAATACAAAATACTTAAAAATATCACTTGAAGAAGTAAAAAATCTTTATGAAAAAGAACAAACAGAAGAAAAAAAGAAAAAGTTTTTGAGTGATATAAGAGAAAAAATGGTGAAAACTATATGAGTAATTACTGATATAAGAAAAATAGTAACAAAAACATGAAAAAATATGATGTTTTTAACTTGTGAGTGATTTGATTTTGACTTTGAAGTTACTATTTTTGATAGAGAATTTTCTGATGTAAAAGATAGTATAGCTATATGAAAAATTGTAATAGTAGAATGAAATTTAAATATAGACTTAGATTATGGTAGAAGAGCAATAGGGTCAAGAAAATCTATAATGATTGCATTGTCAAAAGTAAGAGATCAAGCTCGTGATTTAGGGCTTTTCGATGGTTTTAAAAGAGGGATGAGAGTGATTAGTAAAAATGATGTCATTTTTGAGATAGACCCGGGAGTCTCTAGTAAGGAAGAAAGTTTAGATGAAACTAATGAATCAAATATTTTAAAAAGTAATGTTTCAGAAGAGATTTCTACAAGTAATAATGAATTGATAGATCCTGAATCAAGTTCAGGATGACAACTTAGTGAAATACAAGGAAGATTCCCTTCTTTAAGGGAATGACAAACCAATGAGTATATTATAATTATCCCAACTCATGCAAAAAAATCAGATTTACTAGATTTAAAAATATTTTTACAATCTTTAGAAAAATGAGGTGTACAAGTTCTTATTGATTTAAAAAGACAAAAAATAGATACTAAAATTTATATTAAAAATATTGAAATAGAAAAAATAATTTTTTGGGAGAAAAAAAAGTGGTAAATAAAATTTATATAAATCGGCTTTTTTCTTTATACAATCAAGTAAATTATTGTACACATAATTTATATATTTTCTTTTGATTTAAAACAGTTTTTAACTAAAATGTTAAAAACTGTTTTTTTATACTTTTGTAATCAAGTAATTATAAATTTGGAAATGACAAGATTTTATACTTCTAAAGAATCTTTTTACTTATTCAAAATTAAAAGATTTTTTTAAGACTCTAAAATTTTGAAATATAAAAAAATGAGATTATTCATATTATCAAA
>DHWA01000039.1 GCA_002412935.1 Patescibacteria group bacterium UBA5194
AACTATAGTATTTTAAATATTTTTTTCGTATTTTTCCCACAATAGTATACTAAATGGAAGAAGAATAAGAAAAAATCATCTTATTAGTAATCAAGATCTAAGTATATTATCTGTATCTATAAGTGTATAGTATAGGAGCAAATAAAGTATAAATAAAGCTAAAACTCTTCATATCCATAATACAGCTTCTCTAAAAATCATTGCAGGAAAAAAATCATGGTCTCAAGTTTTTATGCTATCCATAAGCTCTAAATCATATACATGTTCAGATACTCTAAAGATGGGACTCGTAAATATTGTAGTTAAGGAAAATATTATAAAAATCGTTAAATTAAAAAATATTCAAAAAAATACATTAATAATAAATATAAAAATACAGATAATAAAAAAGTATTTTAATCTAGTTTTTTTATTTCTTTTAAAGGATAAATCCATAACTAAATATGTAGATAATATTGTTAATATTCATTGAAAAAGTCATATATTTATCTCAGTTTTAAGTATAACTATACTTATTATAGGAATTAAAACTAACTCAAAACTTCTTATGAATCATCATCCAAGCAAAAAATATAAATGTCAGTATTTATATCTTTTAAAGTTAAAAAAATTTTTTAGATCCGATAAAGTTATCTTTTTTGGAATATAAGAATCAATATTGTTTATAAAAAAAAATGAAGAAATATATATAAGTGGTAAAAATAAAAATAATATTAGATATCAGTTAAAATTTGAAAATGTTGACAAGTAAAATATTAAAGAAACAATTAATGGGGTAATAATCTGTAATATATTTCTTCATACAGTGATTGAAGATGAATAAAAATCTCTATTTTTATCTTCTATATTTTTTAATTCTTGAGTGTGCACTGCACACCGGAAAGATCAATTTCATAAACCATACAAACTTCAAAATACATATGCTCAAAATAAATTTCAATTAAAAATAAGTAAACAAATAAATGATAATGTGAAAAATGAATATCAGATGTAATACATATTTTTTATATTTTTTCACAATAAACTCATTATCCATCATATAAAAGAAAATCAAACAAAATTAAAAGTAAAAAAATTGATATTATAAAAAATTATATCTTTAAATGAGTTATTGATTTTAAAAACATAGATATTTACAAAAGTCATAGCAATAAGAGCTCAAACTGAGTATATCCACATAAGGTAAACCATTGATTTATTGGATTCTGGTAATTTTTTAAAATTGAGTAAAAAAAGTTTGATCATTGTTATTGTTTTTATTATTTATTGGACTTAGTATATTGATTTTTTAAAATAACAAAAAAAATTCTGATAATAATTTATCAGAATTTTTTTAGTATAATTTTTATTTTTGTAAAGTTTCAGTTTTCTTCATTCTTGCATAGAATTTATCAACTGCACCAGTTTTCAAGATTCTTTGTTCTCAAGTAAAGAAAGGATGACATTTAGAACAGATTTCTATTCTTTGATCTCATTTCATTGTAGACTTAACATCGTAAACTGCTCCACATGAACAAGTAATTGTAATTTTATTTACATTTGGGTGTATATCTTTTTTCATAATATATGGTTTTTATATTTGTCCGCCAAAGTACGAGACAAAAATGTAATATAAATGGTGCCCAGGAAGAGACTCGAACTCTTACGCCACTACAGCACTGGTTTCTAAGACCAGCATGTCTACCATTTCATCACCTGGGCTAAAAAATGTATGGTGGGCAGGGAGTGATTTGAACACTCGAAGGCGAAGCCAACGGATTTACAGTCCGTCCCATTTGACCGCTCTGGAACCTGCCCAAAAATTTAGGGATTAGTCTTTAAGGCATAGATTTAAGACAAATTACCTATTTCCTAAGCATTAATTACTAATCCCTAATATGTTTTTAATGGAGCCGCTTATCAGATTTGAACTGATGACCGTTCGCTTACAAGGCGAATGCTCTACCAACTGAGCTAAAGCGGCAATATTATATTTTTTAAGTAGGTCATATATTATTAAAAAAGATTATTTTGTCAAATAAAATATAAATATTATTTTTAACATATAATTTTTATTATTATTAGGAAATACTATTGCCATAATTAAGTTTTTATGAAAAAAATTTGCTATTTAATTTTTTTTATATAATATGTGGAAACAAAAAAATGGGATAGTAGCTCAGTTGGTAGAGCAGGGCCCTTTTAAGGCCAAGGTCGTGGGTTCGAGCCCCGCCTGTCCCACCATTTGAAATAGAGCAGGACGAATATTTTCATTTTGAAAATTTTCGTCTTTTTTTGTATCTAAATCTTCGCTTTCTGTTCTAAAAAACAAAGTAACAACAACTTCATCTTTTAAGATTCTAATATCTTTTATACAATTTTCTATAAACTCTTTTTGCTCTTCTTTTGTTAGCTTGTAAATATCTTGTCACTTATACTTTTCAATATATTTTTCAAATTGTATTTTATCATTTATATTTCTTTCGTGATTTTGGATTATTTCTCTTAATTCTTCATTTCTATTTTTTAAAATATTGATATTTGATTTATTTTCTTCTATCATATTATTATAAATTTCTCTCATTGATTTATCTTCTTCATCAAGCGATTTATCAACTAAATTACATATTTTAGTATATGTTTTTTTAATGCTTGTTTCATTGTTTTCAAATTCGCTTTTATATCTTTCAATATTTTTGTGTTCTTTGCTTTTATTTAAATAAGTTTCAAGTATTAATTCGGGTTTTTGAAAATATTTATTAATCTCTTTAAAAATATTATCTTTTAGTTCTGATTCTCTAATTTGAGAGTTATCACATTTATTATCTCAATATTTACTAGGGTTTGTTTTTCAACATCTATAATAATGCCTAAAATCTCAATCCTTATCAATTTTTCCTTTGTCTCCTTTATATCTACTCCCACACTCTCAACATTTCAAAACTTGACTAAATAAATGATTAATAATAGGTTTATTATTGTTATTATTTCTAAATTTATTTTGAACTAGCATTTTTTGAGCTTTTTCATATATTTCATTATCAACTATATTTTCAACTTCTAAAGGTATCCATTCGTTTTTATCTCTTTCTCATCTCTTACTAAATTTTTTATCATTTCAAAAGTCATCTTCTCAAATATACTCGTTATCTTTTGATTTATTTAACCAATAAAGCCCAATATATGCTTCATTTGATAAGATTTGTGATATATTTGTAGGATTCCAAACTCAATAATTATTTTCATTTTTTCTCTTTCTTAATTGTCTATCGTGCTTTGGTAGTATCTTTTTTGAAGTCAATAATCTAGCAATTTCAGCTAAACTCTTGTTTTCATTTACATATAAATCAAAAATATCTTTAATAATATTTGCTTCTTCTTCTACTATTTCTAAATTTCTTGTTTTATCATTTTTTATAAATCATAAACAAGGACTTCAACCACTAGAAAAAAATCATTTTTTAACAGCTTCTAAAGCTCATTCTCTGGTTTTCTCTGCAAATAAATCTCTTTCCATTTCTGCAATAGCTCACAAAACAGTTAAAAAGAACTTTCAAGTATGAGATGAAGTATCTATATTTTCAGTAGTAGAGATAAAAGAAATATTATAAATATTAAAAAATTCTATTAATTCAAGTATAATTTTTGTTTTTCTTCATAGTCTATCTAGTTTATAAACAATAACTACATCTATTTTTCATTTTTTAATATCATCTTTTAATTTTGCTAATCAAGGTCTATCTAAATCATCTTTTGCCCCAGATATTCAAAGGTCTTTATAAACAAGGTCTTCATTGTATTCAAAACCTTTATCAAAATTATAGTCAATATATGCTTTAATTTTTGTTAACTGTAAATCCTTCCCGTGACCATTTTTAGCTTGTTCTTCAGTAGAGACCCTTATATATACTCAAACTTTTATTTTTTTCATAGTTTATCTTTATTTAAGATGATAATTATTAAAGAGATAATTATAAAAATGACTATAAATAAGATTCAAACTTTCCAATTTAAATATAATAGAATCAAAAATGTAGTTATTACTATAAATTCAGAAACAAGAAAACCTTTTTTAAATATAGTTCTAGTTAGCATTAAAGTAAAATTCTTTTTTGCTTCAATTTCTTCTTCTTTTGTATTATCATTAAATACAAAACGATAATTTCTTTTTTTATTCATTTATATTAATTATTAATATTTTTACTAATTTTGATTTTAATTCTTTTCTTGAAAAAGTAAAAAAATACTAAAAATTAAAAATACGATTTTTTATAAAAATTTTCAAAAAGTGCAAAATTGAATTTTGGGTATTTTTTAAAAAAAATTAAAAAAAATAGAAATTGAAAATTAACATTTTTAAAAATCTTTTTGAAAAACATCAAAAATCGATTTTCAAAAAAGGGTACTTTTTTAGTGTTTTTTTCTAAAAATTACTATTTTTTTTATTTTTTTAAACTTTTTTAAAAAATCATATATGATATTTTTTGACTAATAAGCTAATTTTATATATAAAAAATTATGAATTCGTTAAAAAATTAAACTTTTTTTTGCACTTTTTTTTGTTTTTTCTAGCTTTTTTTTGATGTTTTTATACTTTTTTTTCTACTTTTTGCACTTTTTTTTGTTTTTTTATAGAAAACTACTATAAAAAAACAAAAATTTTTTGAAAAAATGCTGTTTTAGGTACCAAAACCACTAAAAAGGGGGTCGTTTTTAGTGGTTTTGGAGGTTTTCGTTCAAAATTAGAAAATTGAAAATTTTTTTGATTCGTAAAATTGAAAAAATACTAAAAATCTATGTAATTTCAATTTTTTTAATTTTCTAATTTTTGTTTAATTTTTAATTTTAGGTATTCAATTAAATCTTTTTGTTTATTGTATTTTGGATTTTTTAAATCAATTTTTTCTAATTTTATATTAATTTGATTTAATTTATTAATAGATAAATTTAAAATTAATTTATCTATTTGATTTTTTGTTTTTTCTGATAAAGAATTATTAATTTTATTTTTGTTTGAAATATCTATTATTTCATATTTTCAAATATAATAATCTCAATGCTTATTTATATATTGTGGATTAGTTCACCATTCTAGAGAGTAAACAAGAATTTTATTATTTCATAAAAGTTTTAATCAAGAATTTCAATCTTCAACAAGACTATCATAAGGTCAATATTTAATTCAGTTTATATTAAAATAATATTCTTTTTCATAATCTTTAAAATGTTTTTCATATTTTATAGCAAATCAATCATCTCATAAATCTACATAATTTATGTTAGCTCAATCTATATAATAGTTTTTTCCTAGTATTTCTACATATAACTTATTATCTTCATATTTTACTAAAACTAATCATTTAGTTTTTCAATCGTAAATACTAACAGAGTTAAAAGGTCAATATTTATTTCAATTATAATAAAAATATTCAGAATTATTTTCAGTATACTTTATCGCAGTCATTCATTTTATTTCTGTTTTTGCTCATGTTTTTATAAATATTTTTCAATCTTTATATATGTCTGTTGTATAACGATATCATCAAAAATGATATCAAATTTCATCTCAAAGATTAATTATTGTAATATATTCACTTTCTGGTCATATTATTTTTCAATTAATGTTAGCATAGTATTTATTTCAAATACTATAACTAAATCAAAATCAATTTTTTCACAAGTCATATCATCAAAATAATGCATTATATGGTCAATATTTTTTTCAATTAATATCAACTGAACTATTATAAATAAATGAAGGAATTATTTTAAACTTCTTTTCTTCTTCTTTTTCTTCATTATTATTTTTATTTGATTCAATAGTAATATTTTCAAAATCTAAAGTAATTTCTTCATTATTTTCTCAAAAATATTTTTCTCATAGTTTATAATAAAATTCTTTTCAAGATGTTATATTTGGTTTATATTTTACTCATGGTATATTTCATCATGATATTATACTTCAAAATCATGGTTCATCAAAAGGTCAATATGTTTTTCATTTATAGTATCAATACCATTTTCAATTTTCATAATAAGAAAAAGTTACTCATTTTTCTCATAAATCTTGAATATTTAAAAAATTATATGGTCATTGTTTATTTCAATCAATCTCGATATAGTTTAAATCTGGATAAGTTTTTGATGATTCTGGGAAAATAAACGAATAACTTTTATTCATATAAATAAAAATCATTCAAATTATTAAAATTAATTTTATTGTTTTTTTCATAGTAGTTTATTAATAAATAATTTTTTTAAAGTTTTTATATGTCTTTCTCATCTTCTGTTATATTTTTATCTCTGTTAAATTCATGATTTTCTCAATTTATAGATATATAAGCACAAAATAAGATTGTTATTATAACTAAAACAATACTTAAATTTCTTTTAGATATAAATTTTTTAATATATGTATTTATTAAAAATATATTTAAGAAAATTAAAAATAATCACATTCAGTAAAAAATTAATGGGTTTAAATAAGGTGTTACATTACTTAATTTTCAAAACATAAAATCCCAAAAGAAGAACGAAGAAATAAAAACTAATACATTTAAAGAAATAAATATACTAATTATTTTCAATATTTTTTTCATACAATTTAAAATAAAAAAATAAAAGCAGATAAAATTAATTATCCACCTTTATTATGTTTTTTTTCTTACATAAAAGGGATAACTAATACCTCTCGCGAAAGAAAAACAAACCAATTTATGTGCTTTAAAAAAACAACATAGAAGGGAATGTGGTATTAATTACCCCATCTATATATTTGTTTTTTTAAGTTAAAATTTGTTCACTTAAAAACTGGATTATTTTTCTTTCGCAAGATACAATTTAATCATTTTTTAAAATAAGTCAAAAGATTTTTGTGGAATTTATTCTACAAGTATAAAAAGTTGCTTTTTATAGCTTTCTGCATATATTCTACTAAGTTATATTTAATAATTTTTAATATGGAAAAGGAAGAAAAAGAATTATTAATTGAATTATGATTAAAAATAAAAAATGCTAGAGACAAACTCGACATTAGTCAGTCTGATTTAGCTGAAAAAACTTGAATTGATAGAAGTTATATTAGTATGGTTGAAAGATGAAAAACTAATATAACTTATTTGAAATTAAAAAAACTTGAAAAAATTTTAGATTTAGATTTAAACTAAATCTTGATTTATTTATAATAAAGTATATATTAAGTATATATGTAAAAATTAATACAAAATTATGACTAGAATTGATTATAAATTAAGTATAGAAGATAAAGATGTATTATTATTTAATAAATTTTTGGGCTATTGAGACCCTATAAATAGTAATATTTGGTTTTTATGAAATGAAGAAAAATTTGAAAAAGGTCAAAGTATCTTAGATAAAATTAACTTAATTAATGATAATAGTAAAATAAATATATTTTATGATGAAATAAATTGATATTTTACTAAGCAATTCACAGATTATCAAGATTATGAATCTATGTGGTATTGATATAAAATTATGCAAAAAAAAATTATTAAAGATTTAAATAAAGCTTTTATTTCTGAATTTTTCTTTTTACCTAGTTTTTCTTGATATAAATTATGAGAAACATATTTAAAAGATAATGATATTAAAGATATAAAAAATAGAAATGATTTTTATGATAGTAATTCAAATTTATCAAATTTATTATTATCAAGATTAGATTATATATTTTGATTATTAAATAATAATAATTTTATTAATAAAAAAGAAATTTATATTTATTGAAGAGATAATAACATAGATGATAAAATTGATTTTTTATTTAAAACTAAATACAAAGATTATATAGATGAATTAAAAGTTCCTCTTAAATATGATAAAGAATGAAATAATATTAAAATAAAGAAATTTATTTTAAATTGAAATATAATTTATATAACTAAAGATATAATAATAATTTAAAAATATGAAAAAAATTACAGAACAAGACATAAAAGTTATATGTGAACTTCTTAAAAAATGAGAATCAATTCCAGCAAAATATAAGGAAGCTTTATTTTGAAAGGAAATTGAAAAAAAAGAATATGAATTAAAATATTCAGTTAAAGAAAAAGAAGAAGATATTATAGCTAATACTTATGCTTGTCCTTTACAAAAGGTAAAAACATATAATCCAAATGAGATAATAGACCATAAGGATTTTATTAGAGAAAAAGAGACAAAAGAAAAATTTTCGGGTTGGTATAATAAACTTATATTTTGAGATAATCTTCAAGTATTAAAGGAACTTTTAACAAATGAATTACTTCAAAAACAAATCAAAGAAAATTGATGAATCAAACTTATCTATATAGACCCACCTTTTGCAACTAAAAGTGATTTTGTAAGTTGAAATTGAGAAAAAGCATATTCAGATAAAATAGCATGAGCTGAATTTATTGAATTTATAAGAAAAAGACTTGTTTTAATGAGAGAATTACTATCTGATGATTGAAGTATTTATGTTCATTTAGATGATAAAAAATCACACTATATAAAAATATTAATGGATGAAATATTTTGAGAACATAACTTTAATAATGAAATAATTTGGCATTATAAAAGTTTTCATTGACAAGTAAAAAAATATTTTCCTAAAAAACATGATATTATTTACTTTTATAAAAAAACAGACCATAAATTATTTCATTTAGAAAGAAATAAGGATGTAAAACTTGAAGAAATGTCAGATTTTAAAAATTGGTGAAAATATATTGTTAACGATAATGAAATAAGATGAAATTATATGCCAAAAGATGTTAGGTTTAAAAGAAATATAGATAAATGGTTAAAATTGAATCCTTGAAAAAAACCTTGAAAAAATGATATTATATATATTTTCCAATCTCAATCATATGATGATGTATGGAATATTAGTTATTTAGACCCTAAAGATAAAGTTGAAAGAATTTGATACCCTACACAAAAACCAGAAGAACTTTTGGCTAGAATTATAAGAGCAAGTTCAAATGAATGAAATATAGTTTTAGATGCTTTTTCTTGAAGTTGAACTACTATTGCAGTAGCTGAAAAATTATGAAGAAAGTGGATTTGAATAGATTGATGAAAATTATCAATTTATACTATTCAAAATAGATTAATGAATCTTAAAAAAGAAATTTGAAATACATGAGAAATTTTAAAACCAAAGCCTTTTGCTGTTTATAATGCTTGATTATATGATTTTCAAATATTAAAAAATCTTGATTGGAATACTTATATTTGGTTTACATTATCACTTTTTCAATGTAAACAAGAAAAACATTCAATAGATTGAATCCCTTTCGATTGAAAATTAAATATGCAATCAGTTCAAGTTTTTGATTATAACCATTGAAGACAATGAATAGTTTTAGATAAATGATATTTAGAAAATATAGATGAAAAAATATGAACTAAAATTTGAAAAAGAATTTATATTATAGCACCAGCAACGAAAATTGATTGAATGTTAGAGGATATAGTAAATATAAATTGAAGAGAATACTTTTTATTAAGAGTTCCTTATTCTATTATCAAAGAATTACATACTAAGGATTTTGAAAAAATAAAACAACCTACAAGTGAAGATGATGTAAATAATACCGTTGAAGCGGTTTGATTTGATTTTATTAGAGTTCCAAAATTAAAAGTTAAATACAAAATAAATTGAAAAAATGTTGAAATTAAATTATTAGAATTTGAGTCAAAAGTTATTTCAAATAAACAATTAGATTATAAAAACTTAGAAACTTTATCAACTGTAATAATTGACTATAATTATAATTGAGAATATGTTAATTTTGAAGAAGTTCTTTTTGCTGATGTGATAAAGAAAAATGATTATATTATATCTTTAGATAAAGAAAAACTAAATAATAAATGTATGATAATATACATTGATATTTTTTGAAATGAAAGAAAAGAAATAATAACTCTTGATAATTTTATAAGTTAATAATTTTATATCATGCAAATAAAAATTAAAGAAGAAGATTTAGTTTTAAAAATTTCTTCTTCATATAATCCAAATAATTTTGATTTAAGAAAATATGAATCTTTTATAGATAAGCTTTGTTGAACTCGTGAATATCAAAAACAAGCTATAAAAGAAGCATGTATTTTTTTACTTGGTTGAAAATATAGTAGTTTAGTTGATTTAGCAAGAGAAAATTTTGATACTAATGATTCTTTACAAGAAAAACACAAAAAATTTAGTGAATTTGAAAAAAATTTGCAATTAAAAGATAAATTAGCTTGTAGTATAGATTTAGCAACTTGAACTTGAAAGTCTTATGTTATTTATGGTATAGCTCAAATAATGCTTTGTGAATGAAAAATTGATAAAGTTTTAGTTTTAGCTCCTTCAGTTACAATTGAAGAATGATTAACTTCCAAATTTAAAGCTTTAGCAAGTGATAAAGATTTAAAAGATTTATTACCAGATGATAGTGCTTATAAAAATCCTAAAATTATTCAAGCAACACAAACTATAGAAGCTTGAAATATTTGTATTGAAAATATTCATTCTACATATAAAAACACTAAATCAGCTATTTGAGATAGTGTTTTATGAGTTTGAGAAAGAACCTTAGTTTTAAATGATGAAGCTCATCATATATATTCTAAAGCGAATTCAGATTTAAAAAAATGGTATGAGTTTTTAAGTGATAAAGATTTTAATTTTAAATATATTGTTTGATTTACATGAACTCCATATACTGATAATGAATATTTTACAGATGTTATTTATAGATTTTGAATTTTTGAATGAATGGAGAAAAAATTTATAAAAACAGTTGATTATATAAAAGATTCAGATAAAAGACTAGATTCAGTTTGAAGAATGCAAATAGTTTTACAAAATCATAATGTGGCAAAAAAAACTTATAATAAAATCAAGCCTATAACTATTTTTATATCAAAAGATATAGAACATTGTGAAAAAGATAAAAGTGATTTAATAAATTTTTTACATAAAGAAGAATGATTAAGTAAAGAAGAATTAGAAAAGAAAGTTTTAATAGTTACTTCAAATAAAAAGCATGAAGCTAATTTAGATATATTAAAAACAGTATGAGAAAATAATAATCCCGTAGAATGGATTTGTAGTGTTGCAATGCTTACTGAAGGTTGGGATGTTCCTAATGTTTTTCAAATAGTTCCTTCTGAAGAAAAAGCTTTTAATTCAAAACTTTTGATTTCACAAGTTATTTGAAGATGATTAAGAATACCAAACGAATATAAATGAGAAGATTTAACAGTAACGGTTTTAAATCATACTAAATTTAAAGATAATATTTCTCATTTAGTTGATGAAATATTAGAAAAAGAAGATAAAATTTATTCTTACCCCATTGTAGAAAAAAAAGATTATAGTTTTCCTGTTTATAATCTTGAATACGATGAAGAGCAGATAGAACAAGCAAAAACAACTGAATATAAAGCTCCTACTTTTAAAGATTGATTTAATTTATTCTCAGATGATGAAGAAGAAAATGTTACAATCACTTATTGAACTATGTGAAGTGATAAAGAAATAGATAAAACATTTATTGTAAAAAAAGAAACTAAAACTATAGATGAACTTTCACAAGAAATTTATAATAAAATTCAAGCTTGGTGTATTGAACTTGAAACAGAGTGAGCAAATCAAGAGGAACTTGATAAATTAGAAGAAATAGATTTTAATTTTATTAAAAATTATATTCAAAAAGGGCTTGATAAAAAATGACTAGATAATCAAAAAATAAGCAAAGAAAATTGTTTAAAAATTCTACAATGATTTTGAATAATAAAAAGATTTTGAAGTAAAAATATTAGGTATAATAAAGAAGCAAAGGATATAAAAGAATTAAATATTTATGATACTTTAAATTGATTGTGAAAATCATGAGTTTCTTTACAAAATGTAAAGAAATGAAAATCATATATATTTTATGATGAAAATAGTGAAAAATATTCTTTAGATGAAGATAAAGAAGCATTAAAAGTATTATGAGAAGAAGTTTGAAGAAAATATTTTATTGATATTAGAAATTCATTTTTAAATAAAACTCCTTTAAATATAAATATTGCTTCTAGTTGACCAGAAAAACAATTCATAGATTTACTTATTGATGAAAAATATAATAAAATAATTGATTGATTTTTTAAGTCAAAAGATAGATGATTTTATGATTTAGAATATAGGTGGTTACAATGAAATAGAAGCCCAAAAATGTGAAAATTTAATCCTGATTTTTTTATAAAATCTTGAGATAAAATTTTAGTAATAGAAATAAAATGAACTGAATCAGAAAAAGAATATTCAAGAAGTTTTTCACAAAATAAAGCCAAATATTCACAAGCTAAAAAACATTTTGAAGATTTAAATAAAAAACTAAAAGAAAAATGAATAAATCAAGAATATTATTTTAGTTTTTGTTCTCCAAAAGATTATAATACTTTGTTTAAATATCTTGAAAAATGAAATATTGATAAATTTACTTCAAGATTAGAAGCCTCATTTGAAGAAAGTTTATTAAAAGATAATAGTGTTAAACAATTAGAATTTTTTGATGATAAAGAATTAAGAAGTATTTTTTGAATTCATTGGGAAAAATTAGAAGAAGATTCAAAAATATTTTTAACTACTGCAGAAAAAAATTATTTTGATAATAAAGAAACTCAAAATTATAATTTTTCATGATGAGAGTTAGTAAAAGCTTTCGAATTAGAATTAAGAAATAAGATTTTTGATAGAATAAGAGAAGATGAAGATATTTCTTATAAAATCATGGAAGATGAAAAAAATAATGAAAAGAATACATTAAAACACAAAACTCTTGATTACTTTAATTATGCAACTGAAAATTTAGATTTATGAACTATGGAAAATCTTCTAACTTATAATAATAATTTAATAAATTATATAAATACAAATTTTCAAGATTTTGATTTTAATTTATGAATAAATTGGGATAATAGAAACTTAGTTAAATATAAAAAATTTGATTCTATTTCTAAAGAATTTTTCAAAGATTTACCAAATACAATTAGATTAATTAGAGAAAAATTCAGAAATGCTGATACACATGGAGCAAAAGTTATTAAAAAAGAAGAGTTAGAAGAATTAAGAGAAATTATGTTATATTGAGAATGACTTTTAATTAAGTTAGAGAAGATTAGTTAATTTTATTATATTAGTATTAAATAACATGAAAAATTTTATTATGTGATTTTTTCAAATAATCAGTAAATTATTTGAAAAACCTAACCGTAATTTATTTTTAATAAGAGAAAATAATAAATTTTACTTCTTATTACCAGTTTCTAAAAAGTCTAAGAAATTAAATGAAAAATTAATTAAAGATATTGAATATATTGTATTTAAACATAATAAAAATTTTATTAATTTAAAAACTTTAGATGAAAGGATTTTAATGTTAAATAAACTTGCTTTACCTATTGTTCAATATAATGATAAAAGTCTTAATTATAAATTAACTGAAAATGATGTTTATTATTGGCTTGAAAAATTGATAAATGATAGTAAAGATAATGATGATATTGAATTATATATAACGGAAGATGATGAAAACAATATAAGTGAAAGTGATATAAATGAAAGTAATATAGATTTTGATAAACCTTAGATAATAAAAAACTACTTTCTATTCTTAGCCTTTCCTTTTTTCTCTCTTTGAAATGAATAGTTAAGTAATATAAAATTTCTGACTGCTGTTTTACAATCCACCAAAAATTAAATTTGTAAAAAGTTTCACCTGTAAAGGTGAAACTTTTTATTTTTTTGTAATCTTAAAATACATTATTTAACCCCTGTATTAATTAAAATAGTCTGAATTTCTCATCACACAAATGTTGGTTGTGCAAATAAAGATCGATTATCATTTCCTAGATGTGCTCAATTTGCCCTATTTCATCTTCCTATTATGTCAGTCATAAGTTGTAAGAGAGCTGGAGTATGAATGTTATTTTTTTGAGCATATTGTAGTATCCAAGCCAGGAGTAGTGATATATCTGAATTTTGATAATCTGCAATTTGTCTTCCTTTTTCAATTCTCCAGAATTGTCAAACAGAACTTGGTATAGTATGTGGCACCTGTTCTTTTACATAATTTACTTCCTGTCTTATTTCTTCTTCTGAGAGAGTATTAGGTGATAAATGTTCTATTGTCTTATGAAGTTCAGAAATAATCTTGTCTATAAAATCATGGGAAAAATATTGAAGAGCAACATCGATATAAGGACCATTGGAGATGCACATAGAGTTGTAAACAGTATTAATACAACACTTGAGATATAATGCTTTGAGAAAAATATTCTTATCAGATGTAATTTCAATATCAAAACCTAGTTCTTTGACAAATTCTTTATCAAATTTGGAAGGATTTGGCTGATAGAGATAGGATTTTCCACTATGTGTAAAAGGGGTTGGAGATTTCCCTCATTTTATTTGTTCTTTTTTGATAGCATGATTGAGTACTAATCTAGGAGTATTGCCATATAACTGAAAACCATTAGCTCAGAGTATATAGAAATGATTAATTTGTTCGGGGCACTCCATTTCGATTGTATTGATGAGTTGATCAAGAAGTAATCAACTCTTCCCAGCGAAGACAACACATTCTCAATTTTTCACTTTTTCAACCAGACTTCTTACTGTTTCGTGATCAATGAATATACGAGCAATTTTGTCAGCAAATCGATTTGTAAGAATTCATGATACTCATCAGATTTCTCTAGCAGAAATTTGCTCAACAGAAAAATTATTTGAAAGTTTTTTAGAGACAAAATTTCAAACATTTCCACCTCAGATGATATTAATATTAGTACTCATAATCTTAATTTTATCTTATTTTTAATAAATAAGCAATAATATTTTAATTACTTTACCTCATATCCAAGAGAATAGATTTTAATTTTATGTTTTTAATCATTATATGAAAAATATATATTAAATATTCATTAATTAGTGATAAAAAGTACAGTTGACAAAATTAAATATAATATTATACTATTTTTACAAAAAAAGCTTTTGTATGAAAATAAAAATCAAAAAATAAACTTTCATAAGTAAATAAAATATATTAAATTTTATTTATTTTTAATAAATAATCATTTTAGATCAAATGCAAATTATTCATAGAGATGATATTGAAATATGAGTTATAGATAATAAATATGAATCAACTTGGTATGTTGATAGAGAAGTATCAAAAGGTTCGATGCAATATATAGACAGGTATGATTCACCTTCTGGATCAGGTTTAAATCCAGTTTATATTAGGTTAGACAATATGTGGCAAAGAATTTTAAGAATTTTAGATTATGAAACATCAGGTAAAAGAATTTTAGATTTAGGATGTGGTGCAGAAAAAGGAAATATTGAATCAAGACATTTTGAATATACATATAAACCTTGGTTAGGAAGATTTCTCCATGCAACAAGTGATAAAACAGGGATTGATTATGTAGGTGTTGATATTGGAGATTTATCTTCAGAAAAATTTAAAAATATTCAGATGAGCTTATTAGAAGAAAATTGCCTGATAAATAATTTTACAGAAAATCAATTTGATATTGTAATCGCACAGATGTTATTCAATTCACCTGAATTGGAAAAACAAATTAATAATATCGAAGAAATGAAAGATGCATCTCAAGAATCAGCACTGAAATTAAAAGTTAATCTACTTCCACAAATAGAAAGAATTCTTAAACCAGAGTGAGTGTTCTTATGGCAAGGAGGAAATAGAGAATTATTTAGTGAAGATAAAAGATAATTATTTAATAATAAATAAAATGTCACTTAAAGAGCACTTAGATCTATCAATAGAACAGCAAGAAGATAAATATTCTTGACCTTTTTCTTTGATTGAAACAAAAATTACTGTAACATCAATATTGGAATATGATCGTACAATAAGACCTAATTTCACAATGAGGGAAAAATTTATTCTTGAAATAATCAAAGAAAATAATAAATGAAATGGTAATGTATGAGACTCATTATTTTGAATTAGCTATAAGGAGGAACTTGAACAAAGTCTAGCTGATAAAATGTCTCATATGTGACTTGTATTTGTATGAAAAGAAATTCCTGAATTATCTCCAGAATCGTATACAGAAGCTTGTAGAACTCTTTTTATTCAACCATGATCTAGTTATGCAGCTTGACATAAATCATATAAAAAAATGTTGAGTACTTGTCATCCTGATAAAGTGCCTCAAATAGTAAATGAAATGCTTCCTCTAGAACCTCAAGATTGATCTATGTTTGAATTTCATTGAAAGAAAAATCAAATAAAAGAAAAGGTGAAAACTTTAGATTTACTAAAAGGTGAAGAGTTTAATGTGGTAAAATTAGAGATTATGGAATTTATAAAAAAATTTATAATAAGAATTATTCGTGATATTGAGTCAATTTTTGAAAAAAAATATCCTGAAAAAGGTGAAATTTCAAAAGAAGAAAAAGTAAAAATTCATTTAGAAATACTTATACAAAATTATTGAATTTCTTTTGAGGAGTTCTATAAATTATTTGCAGAAAGAAAAAGAAAAAAAGAGATTTGGGAGAATTTGAAAATTAGAATAGAATCTGATATTTGAGAAAAATTTGCTATTACAAGAGATAATATCGAAAAAGCTTGGGAAATATTTCAATGTTACCAATGAGTTTCATGGGAACAAGCAAAAAATATTGATATAATCTGGTGAATTTGAGAATGGAATGAAAGTCTCTACAAAAAAGTAGATTTAGATAGAAATGATGCAATTGTATGAGCAGCTTTTCTGAGGAAAAGATGATCTCTTTGGAAAGAAAAATATTGAAAAAGAGCTTATTTTCCTAATGGGGAAAGCCTCTTTGCACACATAGTATGACAAATTCCAAAAGAAAAACGGCCCAAAGATTTAATTAAGCTAATACAATTACTTGAAAGTGAAAAATTTGAAGAAAATAATATTATCATTCTAGCTACAAAATTACAAGAAAGTATTTTTCAAAAACCAGAATGTTTTGATGAAATTATGGAAAATATAATTAAACATCCTTGGAGTTTTTCAGAAAGTTATGAGGAATATCATTTTGAACCAACTCTGATTTTTTGAAAATGACATACTTGGCAATATTGACTTTATGAACAAGATTATGAGATTCCACTTTGGTTATTTTTTTCTCATCTTTATCTAAATACAGCTTGATGAATACCTATAAAAATATGAGAAAAATTTTTAAAAAAATATTTTAAAGATATTTCAGTTCACGAAATAGTTGAAATTATTCAAAAGATGAACAAAAAGGATAATCCAGAAGATATTTTTCATTCAAGAATTGATGAACTTATAAAAGATAGGCCTTCCAGTGAAGCTAATGAACTTAGAAATGAGATTCTTGATATTGTTTATTCTATTTATAATTGACTTACCATCACAAAAATAGATGATTTACATTATGAAGTTCTAGAAGAAACTACAATTTGAGTTGAATCATTACATGATTGAAGACTAAACCTTTATTTTCCAGTGAATGGTTATGAAGCTGATGCAACTTATAAAGAATTACATTTTACAGCCAAAGAAGTAAAAACAATGTATCTCACAGCTCTTGAATCAAATGTTCTTGATTCTCATAAAAGTGTTATGAGAGAATTGGAGTATAATTCAGAAGAAGAATAGCCATAAACTAATAATAAAATTTTTGATGTCAAAGTTAATATTTTCTACTCTAAAAATTTTACTTATAAAAAAAAATAAATATAATATTGAAGTATTTATTTTTTAAGAATAAAATTATGTCAGCACTTGTATTAAACGAACAAAATATTGATGAAACTATAGCAACTTGAGTTACTTTAGTTGATTTCTGGGCTGAATGGTGTGGTCCATGTCAAATGATGCTTCCTATTTTATCTGATTTTGCAGTAAAAATGGAAGGAAAAATGAAAGTTGGTAAAGTTAATGTAGATGAAAACCCAGCTTTGGCTGCAAAATATAGAGTTAGAAGTATTCCTCATTTGGTTATATTTAAAGATTGAAATGAAGTTGAACAATTAGTTTGAGTTCAACCAATTGATAGTTTAGAAAAAATTTGTGGGAAGTATTTATAAGAGGTAAATAAATAAAAAACTGTGAATTAATTCACAGTTTTTTATTTTATGCATCACATTTTTTGAAGAAACTTTTTTCCTAAAGGGGCATGTTTAATATTAGATAATTCTTCTAAAT
The DNA here is from genome assembly GCA_002412935.1 of Patescibacteria group bacterium UBA5194. Classification (GTDB taxonomy): domain Bacteria; phylum Patescibacteriota; class Gracilibacteria; order BD1-5; family UBA6164; genus Altimarinus. The sequence continues at coordinate 18,193 of DHWA01000039.1, forward strand.
TAAACCATTTAATTTCAATAAGATTATCAGTTAATTGAAGAACTATATCACTTGCATTTTTATTTATAGAAATCTTAAATCTACTAACTTCCATATGACATAATACTTTTTCTCATGATTCTTTTAAAGTTTTTTCAGAGACTAAAGAATCTCAATATGGTAATAATATAATTTTAGAATCAGATATATCTAATCAGATTTCTTCTTTTATTTCTCTAATTACAGCATCTTTTAAAGATTCTCATTCATTAACTGAACCTCAAGGAATATGCCAACAGTCTGTATATATTCATCAAGCCGTTGGATATTTTCTTCACATTAATAGTTTATTGTCTTTGCTAAATATTAATGCAGAGGCTATTATTTTATATACTTCTCTCATAATATTACAATTAATTTATAAAATATTCTGTTTATATTAAAATCAACTTTGTAAATCAAGCATTTTTTTATATTTTCAGTTTAATTTTATTAATTCTCTATGCGTTCAGGATTCTATTATTTTTCAGTTTTCAAATAATAAAATACTGTCTGCTTCTTTTACTGTTTGTAATCTATGAGCTATTACTATTACTGTTTTTCATTTAAATAAATTGTGCAGTGCTATATTTATCAATTCCTCATTAAAACTATCTAGTGCTGATGTAGGTTCATCCAAAAGTATTATATTTGGATTTTTTAGCATTATTTTGGCTATTGCAAGTCTTTGTTTTTGTCATCAACTAAGTCTAATTCATCTTTCTCAAATTTCAGTTTCTAATCATTTTTTAAATTCATAAACAAATTCACATTTTGATAATTTTATACATTTATTTAGATATTCATCTGTTGGTTTACTCTTTAGCGCATAAGTAAGATTTTCTAAAATACTTCAGTCAAATACAGAAGGATCTTGAGTTAAGTATCAAATATGCTTATAATAATCGGATAATTTTATCTTGGATAGTTTTTGTCAATCTATAAGTATATCTCAAGAATTTACTTTTATATATCAAGCAAGAAGTTTTATTAAAGTTGATTTTCATCAACCAGATTCTCATACAAAAGCTGTTTTCGTTCATCAAGGTATGTTTAAAGAAAAATTATTAAATATTTTTGAACTATCATATGAAAAATCTATATTTTTTACATTTATATCACCATTTTTAAATACATATTCTTTTTTATTAACTTCATTTATATTATCTTTTTCTTTTATTTTTTCCATCAGCTCTGTCATTTTTTCTATATGTATATAACTATCAGAAAACTTTTTTGATAATTCTATAAAAGTTTTAATTTGGTTTCAAAGAAGAGTTGCAAATCAAGTAAAAAGTACAAAATCTCATAAATTAGCATTTCAATCAAATATCAAATATGAAAAATAAAAAGCTGTTGATAACAATGCAATGTTAGCAAAATATTCTATTCAATCATAACTAAATCATTGCCAAATTTTTTCTCTTATTTTATAATGGTACCATTCTTTATTTTTTTCAAATATTCTATTTATTTCTTCATCTTGTTTGTTGTTTTGAAATATTTCAAATTTGTTCATTATATGTAAAATCACAATTCTATCATTTTCAGTATCTACTATTTTACATTTTCTTCTCCATTTAATTGCTTTAGGATAAAATAAATATCCCCATAATATAGAAAAAATTAATACAATTATTCAAACAAACATTACATAAATATTTGTTTTTCAGATAGTATAAAAAATAATTATTGTAGTAAATATTCTATTTGAAAAACTCCAACTTATTTCCAGAATTAAGTCAGTCCATGCCCATAATCATTTTTGAATTATTGAAATAATTCGTCAAGTTCATATTTTTTCTATTTCATTATTATTTCATTTAAAAAAGGCGGTCATTAGATTTTTATATGTGGATGAATGAGTATCTCTTATAAGTCAAAATGGAAAAATTTTATAAAAAGTTCTAATTAAAAACCGAATACTTATTAAAATAAACCAAATAATAGAATAATATTTTACATCTTCCCAATTTCTTGTTTGTATAGCATTAGTAATATATTTTAAGAATATAACTAAATATATTGATACAAATGCTCATATTAATCAACAGATTAGAGATGCAAAAAAATTAAATTTTGAGTATTTTATAGGATATAAAAAATCTTTGATTTTTTGAAAGGTTGATTTTGACATAAGTATTATAATTAAATCCAATTAATTGCTTTAATTTACAATTGGTTTATCACTTATAAATTTTTTTATACTGGAGATATTGTTTTAGTGAGAAATAAAAAATTTCTTACCCAACTTTTAAATTAACAAATTCTGTTATATCTCATGAAATAGATCATTTGATTTTTATTGATTCAACTTCTTCATTGTGTTGTGAAATTGCAGTGAAAAATACATCTTTTCATTCTCAGTATGGGAGTACCATTTTTGCTTCTATATTTTCATATACTTTTACACTATTTTTACTTCAAGGCATAATAAGTAGATCTACATCTCAGAAAAATGATAATATTTCTTCACTTAAATCGAAAGTATCGCTTGTTATTATAACTATTTTATGAGTATCAAGAGTTAGATGATAGAAAAGTACTCATTTATAATCTTTAACTTCTGCTAATATACTTCATTTTTCATATTCTCACCCGGCAGAAATAGAAAAAGAATCAATTGATACATCATTTGATTCTATATTAAAAACTACTTCTTTTTTTGAAGAGTTTTGTATTATTAAGTTATTATTTTTGTAAAAAATTTCCATAAATTTATAGTTAATAAATATTTTTTATATAAGATTTATATAAAATAAGTTCTATTTTTTGATACAATTCAAGCTAAATCAAATCTTAAGTCCATATTTCTTATTTCATCAATTAAAACCCAATTATATCATACAAATCTTTCTTCTTTTTGTACTATTGGATCAGCTGTTCATTTATATTTAACCAAAAATAAATATACATCTTTATCAATTAACGGAGTATTTTCTAGATATCCAGCTTTAAATGTATAATTTATTTTTGTTATAAACTTGATAACTTCTAAATCTTCTACTTTTAATCAAGTTTCTTCATTTATTTCTCTTATTGCTGATACTTTAGCTATTTCTCATTCTTCAATATGTCATTTTGGAATTACATATTCTTCAAGTTGTTTAGAATTTTTCCACTTTAGAAGTAAAATTTCTATTTTGTTATTGTTTTTACGATACACGACACCTCATGAGCTTTTTTCATATTGTTTGGCCATAATAAACTGTTTTTTTATATAAATTAGAAATATTATAAGAAAAAATTCAATAAAAACAAATTTTTAGATTTTTTTATAAAGTTTTTTGCAAAAGTTTTATTTTATTTATAATGAATTTAATATTTAATTTTTAAAAATAAAATATATGAATTATTTTGAAGAAAGTTTAATTTTACATAAGAAGTTGTCTGGAAAATTGGAAACGGTTTCTAAAATAAAAATAGAAAATAAAAATGATTTGAGTTTAGCTTATACTCCTGGAGTTGCGGAGCCTTGCAGAGAGATATTTAAAGATAAATCAAAAGTATATGATTATACTTTAAAAGCTAATACTGTAGCTGTAATAAGTGATTGAAGTGCGGTACTTTGACTTTGAAATATATGACCAGAAGCTTGATTGCCAGTAATGGAGTGAAAATGTGTACTTTTTAAAGAATTTGCATGAGTAAATGCTTTTCCTATAGTTTTGGATACTCAAGATACAGAAGAAATAATTAAAACAATTAAAAATATAGCTCCAACATTTTGATGAATTAATTTAGAAGATTTTTCTGCTCCAAGGTGTTTTGAAATAGAAGAAAGATTAAAAAAAGAATTAGATATACCTGTTTTTCATGATGATCAACATGGAACAGCGGTAGTTGTTTTAGCTTGAATTATCAATTCTTTAAAAGTAACAAATAGAAATAAAGAAGATTTAAAAATTGTAGTTAATGGTCTTTGAGCCGCTTGAACAGCAATAATTAAATTATTATATTTATATTGAATAAAAGATATAATTGTTTGTGATAGTAAATGAATAGTTTCAAAAAAAAGAGGTGATTTAAATAATGAAAAACAAAAAATATTAGAAATCACAAATAAAGAAAATATTTCTTGAACTTTAAAAGATGCTGTCATTTGAAGAGATTTATTTATATGAGTTTCAGTACCACTTATTTTGACAAAAGAAATGGTTCAAACAATGAATAAAGATTCTATTATTTTTGCAATGGCAAATCCAACTCCTGAAATTATGCCAGAAGATGCATATGCGGGGTGAGCAAAAATAGTTGCAACTTGAAGAAGTGATTACCCAAACCAATTAAATAATGTTTTAGTATTTCCTTGAGTTTTCAAATGAGCATTGGAAAATAAGGTACGTAATATAACTGATTTAATGAAAATTAATGCTGCAATAGCTTTAGCTTCAGTAGTGGAAGTTCCAACTGTAGATAAAATTATTCCGTCACCTTTTGAAAGAGAGGTAGCTGATATAATTGCAAATGCTATTAGATAAATTAAAGTGAAGTTTTAGTATAAAAAAACTAGTGATTTTGGTTTCACTAGTTTTTTGTTTTATTATTTATGTTTAAGTTTTTCTCAACAATAAGGACAGATTTTCATATCTTTATAAATTCTTTTTTTACATTTAGGACATTTTCTTTTTCTTTTTAATCATATAATCCAGAATATAAAGATTAATATAAGAATTAAACATCAAGGAATAATTATATACCGATTTAATCATACATATTCTTCATCATAAGTTACATAGAAATCTCTAGCAGAGTTGAAGTCAACTTCTTTTCAGTCAGGAGCTGTATAACTCATATTAATTTTAGCTGTTAGTTTCTTTTTTGTTGTTCTTGTATAGACTCTCTCCCACGGCATTAAGTATCATTTATCATTTTTATTTTTGGCAGAATAATAATCTCAAGGATCTTGATATTTTATTACTTTTTTTCAACTTTCGTCTATTGTTTCATATGCAAATCAATCCCAATTTTGTTTAAATTTTCTATTTTCATTTGGTAATACATTTCAATCTTCATCATTTATAGGTATAAAGTCAACAACTTTTTCTCATACTATTGCTCATGCTTCATTTTTTATAGTTTCTTTTCATATTTTTTTAAGACTATTTCAATCTTCATCTATTATTTCAATTGTTCATTTTGGTTTTAAATGAGTATTTCATTTATTTGAAAAATCTATTGTTAAATCTACTGAAAAATTAGTATCATCTGGATTTGTATTAGGATTTTCATCAGGGGCACTTGTTAATTCTATGTCATCTTTTTCTCATAATACATATTTTTTAAACATATCTCATAGAAGATCATTTTTGTTATTACGAGATCAACCTCATCAACCATCATTAACAACTATTTGTATATTTTTAACATCTCATTCAGCTTCAATAATTCAAGGAACTTTTAATAA
>DHWA01000029.1 GCA_002412935.1 Patescibacteria group bacterium UBA5194
TAAATATGTGATGGTGACCAACATCAACAATACCATGATTAAATTGAGTTAATTATAAATCTTCTAGTATAGATTATAATATGAACTCGCTTTATTATAATTGAGAAAATAAAACTCCTATAAGTAATATAGTAAAAATTTATATTTCTAAATAATTATAATATGATATTAAAAACATATGCCGATGATTATTTTACCTATAATGATGGAATAACATTTTTATGAAGATTGTCTAAAACAGAAAAACCATGTAAAATATTTTGAGAAATACAAGGATTATATATAAATGATATTTATTGAAATGTTTCTCCTATAAAAGAATGGAATATAACTATTTATAAATTATGAAATAAAGATATAAAATATACCTTAAAAACTTATTGATGAACCAACTCAGAAGATGCTAAGGTTAACGATGTTCCAAATCAATTGTTACAAAAAATAAATTGAAAGAATTATAGTCCACAAATATGAGATTATCTTATAGCTAAGGTAAATCCTGAAAATAATTATATAATAGAACTATTTCCTACAGAGTGAAAAAGTGTTAATAATATGTTAGATGATATGAAATCATTAAACATACCTTATTGTACACGGAAACAACTAATCCAAAACAATGATAAACCTCGAATAGATTATTTTAATAATAATTTATATATATGATTTTTAATTTGAATTGTATTATTTTTAGTTATAGTTTTGCTATACAAGAAATTTAAAAAGTCAAAAAAGTAGAGGTTTCTACTTTAACATTTTGATATTATAATGATACTGTTAATACAAAATAAATAGTAAGAATAAATATGTATAAATATTAATTCTAATTATTTATTATTATCCTGAATTATCTTATTTATTTGAATAATTCTTTATTTATAGGAATATAAAAATGAAAAAGTAAACTACCTCTTTTATACAAAAAGAAAAATCCAAAGCATTAATGCTTTGGATTTTTCATATTTTTCAAAAATAAAACTATTCATCATCATCTAACTTAAATCATCTGTCTTCTCTGATTTTCAAAGCAACATTTGTAGGTACTTCTTCATAATGATCAAATTCCATTATATAAACAGCTCTACCTTGAGTTGCACTTCTTAGATCAGTAGCATAACCAAACATCTCTGAAAGTGGTACAAAACAATTAATAATTTTTGCTTGACCTCTTTGTCCCATTTCTTCAATTCTACCTCTTTTACTATTTATTTGTCCAAGTACATCACCCATATATTCTTCTGGAGTATTTACTTCTACTTTCATTATAGGTTCTAAAAGTACAGGAGTTGCTTTTTTACAAGCATCTCTAAATGCTTTTGAAGCAGCAATTCTAAATGATAATTCACTCGAATCAACTTCATGATAAGAACCAAATGTAAGAGTAGCTTTTATATCAACCATTGGATATCATGCTAGGTAACCTCTTGTATAAGCTCCATTTAATCATTTTTCTACACCTGGTATAAATTCTTTAGGAATAACTCAACCAACAACTTTATTAACAAATTTATTGATTTTCTTTATTCCATTATCATCAGCATCAGCAACTTTATATGGTTCAAAAGTAATGATAACATGACCAAATTGTCATCTACCTCAAGTTTGTTTACTATATTTATGTTCAACATCTTTAGCAGGATTTTTAATTGTTTCTCTATATGCAACTTGAGGAGCTCATACAGTACATTCAACTTTAAATTCTCTTCTCATTCTATCAACTATGATATCAAGGTGTAATTCACCCATTCAAGATATAATAGTTTGCCCAGTTTCATCATCAGTTCTAACTTTAAATGAAGGATCTTCTTCAGCTAATTTAGCTAAAGCAAATCACATTTTTTCTTGATCTGCTTTTGTTTTTGGTTCAACAGAAACAGATATTACTGGTTCAGGGAATTCTATAGCTTCAACCTTAAGTTTTTTATTTATATCACAAATAGTGTCTCATGTTTTTGTATTTTTTAATCAAATTACAGCTCATATATTTCAAGCTGAAATTTCTTCTACATCTATTCTGTTATTAGCATGCATTTGAAGTAGTCTTCAAATTCTTTCTTTTTCTCAAGAAGTAGGATTGTATACATAAGAACCTGATCTTAATGTTCCAGAATAAACTCTGACGAAACAAAGCTTACCAACAAACGGATCAGTCATTATTTTAAAAGCTATTGCAGCAAGAGGAGAATTAGCATCTACTTTTATATCTTCTGTAATTTCTTTATCATCAGGATCCATAACTGTTAATACTCAATTATTTACATCCATAGGACTAGGTAAATAATCACAAGCAGCATCTATCATAAGTTGAACTCATACATTTTGTAATGCAGATCCACAAAGTACAGCATATAACTCGTTTTTACAAACTCATTTTCTCAATCAGCTTTTTAATTCATTCATAGATAATTCACCTGTTTCAAAGTATTTTTCCATTAAAGCATCATCTAAAGATGCAACTTTTTCAACAAGCTCAGCTCTCATAGAATCTGATTTTTCTTTCATATCAGCAGGAATATCAATTTCTATTACTGTTTCTCAACTACTTCACTCAAATTTATAAGCTTTCATTTCAACTAAATCAATAATTCAAGTAAATTCAGATTCAGCTCAAATAGGTAATTGAATAGCAACAGCTTTATCTCAAGCTAATCTTTTTCTAATTGATTCTAAAGTCATATAAAAATCAGCACCAGTTTTATCCATTTTATTTACAAATGCGATTCTAGGAACTACATATTTATCTGATTGTTTCCATACAGTTTCAGATTGTGGCTCAACTCATTGAGAAGCATCAAAAACAGCAACTCAACCATCTAATACTCTTAGAGATCTCTCAACTTCTATAGTAAAATCAACATGTCAAGGAGTGTCTATTATATTTATTTGCATATCTTTCCAAAAAGCAGTTGTAGCTGCTGAAGTGATAGTAATTCATCTTTCTCTTTCTTGTTCCATCCAATCCATAGTAGCAGCACCGTCATGAACTTCTCCTATTTTATGAGTTTTTCAAGTATAGAAAAGTATTCTTTCAGTAGTAGTAGTTTTTCAAGCATCTATATGAGCTATAATTCATATATTTCTAATCTTATCTAAAGCGTATTTTTTATCAGCCATACTCCCTGTAATTAAAAGTAAATAAAATAAATATTTAATAAGAATAATCTCATTAAAATTTGCCCAAATTTTATATAAAATATTAAATAAGTCAAAAGATTATTTTTGCTTTAAATTTTATCTTTTTCATCTTCTTTAACTTTTATAGAAAAATAATAATTTCTATAGGATTTTTTTAATTCTCCAGATATAAAATCAGTATAATTAAACGCTTTTGATTCATTAATAGTTATATTTATTGATTTAAAGAAAAAAATAAAAATTCATATAAAATAATCATCTGATACTTTTTTTTCATTATCAAATAAATCAATAAGTTTTTTTGTTGTAATTTCCGATCATTCCATTAGAACTACATCAATCATATCTTCAACCCATAAATTTATTCTATTTCTTATTTGCTCATTTATTACACTATCATTAAATTCGACAAATTCTGGTGAAACATAATCAAAAGCAAACGTTTTTTTATTTGAAGATTCTCTTATCTTTGAGCTTATTTCTATATAAACTAAAGAAAAAACTCAAAGTAGAAAATTAGAAGGGTATCATTTTTCTAGACAATTCATAAGTAAAACTAATAAATCATCATATTTTTTATCTAAAATAATTTTTATTAAAAAAGAAGATAATAAAAAATCATATTTTTTTGCTTTTTTTTCATCTTTTTGAATTTTTTTTGCTTTAGCAGCAGATTTTTTAATTCATTCTTTTACTTTTTCAGAAACCTCTGAACTACTTGAAACAGCATTTCAAGAATTGTCCGAAGCTTCAGATGATGAATCAAAATCGTCTAATCACATAGTAAAATAAGAAAAAAAATAAAAGACTAAAGATAAAAAATAAAGCAAAAGTAATATAATATAAAAATTTAGTACTTTCTACTTTTTAGATTTCTATCTTTATAACTCTATATATATTATTTGTATCTTTAAAAAATTCAAATTTTAATCATTTTTTTAATAAAATTTTTTTACTTACTTCATATTGATCAAATCCTATTTCTATAAATAAAACTAAATTATTAAACATATTTTTTTCTTTTATTAGTATGTTTATTAGTTCTTCATAAAGCTCAAATCAAGTATTTTTTCCACCATACAATGCTATTTTAGGTTCGAAATTATAAACTCAAAAATCCATATTTTCAAAATCTCATTCTTTTATGTAGGGTAGATTTGCAGTAATTATTAAATCTTGTCATTTAAATAAAATAAAATCAAGTTCTTTGAAATCAGTATTTAATATTTTTATTTTATCTTCTAATTTATAGCACAGTATATTTTTTTTAGCTACTTCAATTGCCTTTTCTGATATATCTATAGTATAAATTTCTTTAAAATCTAATTTTTTTGCCAAAGTGATTGGAATAATTCATGAACCGGTTCAGATGTCTAATAAGCTTTGTCATTCCAGAGAAGTCGGGAATCTTCCGTGTATTTTACTTTTCTGGATTGCTTCGTTTCACTCGCAATGACAAATTACTTCTCTTACCAAAATTTCAGTATCATTTCTCGGGATTAATACATTTTCATCAATATAAAAATCAAGTCACATAAAGTCGACTTTTTGTATTATATAAGCTAATGGATATCAAGAAAAAAGTTTTTCAAATATAAAAATTATTTTTTCATAAAAAACAGGATTTATTTCTTCTAGTAAAAATACTTTTTCTTTACTTAGGTTAAAAACAAACTCTAAAACTTGATTTATAGCTCTAGAGTCTAAATTATATTTTTCTTTTCAAAGTTTAATTAATTCTTGTTTTTTCATATTTTAATTTTCAAATTTCTTTTTATTAAAAATCAAAATAGTAAAAATTATAATTAAAAATAGGTATGCAATAGAATAAAAGGTATTGAAAATAAAATAAAGAGCCTTGAAATCAGTAAAACTTCAAATCACATCTTTTATATTCAGTGCTTCAAAAGGTGGAAAAATAAGTTGTAAAATTTTAATAGCATTAATCATTAAGACATTTTTAGTAGCTCAAATCAAATCAAGAAGTAGAGAGAATGAATGACTTATAAAATAAATCATAACACTTACTATTATAGTCAGCATATTTGACATAAAAGTTGAAAAAAAGAAAACAAATGATAACAGTATTTCCAATTTTAAAAAAGTGAAAAACAATGAAAAAAGTATCAATTTAGTTATTTCAATGTCTTTTATAAAGATAACTCCTAAAAATAAAATTGCTTGTAATGCTATTATAGCAAGGATACAAAGAGAAAATCATAAAAATTTTCATACAATAAACTCATATCTTTTAATAGGTTTTGATAAAATCAAAAATATAGTTTTTCATTCTATTTCTTTAAACAATAATTGACTTCATACAAACAAAACACTTAGAAATCAAAATATTTCAATCATAGCAAGTCAAAAATCAACTACAATTTTGCTATCATCTCAAATTGTTAATTTTCATAAAGAAAGTGAAAAAATAATAAACACAAAAGCAAAAAAAACTATTAAATATAAAAATTTATTTCTAGTTATTTCTCTAAATGTATTTAATGCTATATTTAACATAAAAAATAAAATTAAAAAATAAATTATAGTTGTGTAGGAATATTTTCTGGAATTTTAGTACTTTGCTTTTTACTTTCTTTTAAATCGGAATTTCTATATGTATTTATTATACTAAGAATTTTACTTGATGTATTAATAGCATCTGGAGCAAAATCCATAATAAAATTAGTTGCATTTCAAGCTGTTAGAATTGTAATTGATCAGTAATTTAACATATTAGCAAAAAATCACATAGTTTTTGATCATACTTCTTGAACTTGAGATAAACTACATTCAGAAACGGTTCTATTTAGTAAAGATATTTGTTCAATTCAGATAACTTTATTATTTGTTATTATAAATAAATCAAGTTCATGATCTAACCGTTTAACATACAAAAATAGTGAAAATCACATCCAAAAAACAATAAGTATTATATAAATCAATATTTTATCAATAAAGAAAAATATCAATGCAGAAGATAATAATACAGCACTAAAAAAGTATAATCATATAAAAACATATACAATCCAATGTCTTTTTATAATTAATTCAACTTGTTCTCAAGGTAGTGGATGTTCTAATTTTACATCTAATGGCATAGATAATTGATTGGTATTAATGGTTTACAGTTTAAATTATTTTTTGAATTTTGCAAAAGATTTTGTTTATCATTTTTTTTAGAATTGCTTTATTAAAAGAAATAACAACCAAATCTATAAAAAATTTAAAAAATTATCTTTATTTACAATTTCAAAGTTACTATCAGGATAACCTTCAGCAAATGCTTTTGGAATTTTTGGACTTTTATTTCCCCATTTGAATTCATAAGCATGAAGTATGCCATCATATTCTTCTACATAATCAATTTCTGCCTGAGCTTGATTTCTCCAAAAATATATATTTCTATATAACATATTGTTATTTAAATATTTCTGTCTTTCAGAAATTAAAAAATTTTCCCAGAGAGCTCAAGTATCTTGCCTCAGGTTTAGTGAATTGTAATTTTGTATTAAACTATTTCTTACTCAGAGATCATAAAAATATATTTTCACTCATTTAGTTATCTCATTTCGTAAATTTCTTGAAAAACTTTTGAGTTTAAATATAATAAAAGCTTGTTCGAGTATATCAATATATTTCTGAACAGTTATATGATTGATTCATAGTTTTTGTCATATCTCATTATAAGAAACCTCATTTCCAATTTGTAAGGCAAGGAGTTGTAATATAGACTTTATGTAACTTGATTTCTTAATTCATTCAAATTTGAAAATATCTTTATATAGATAGTCTCAAGATAATAAATTCAATCGTTCCTGTTTTATATTTTCACTCACTCAAAAAACTTCAGGATAGCTCCCATATATAATGAGATTTTCCAAATTATCATTGATAAAAAAACTATCATAATGTACTTTGATTTCCTTTATAGAAATAGGATAGAGTGTAAATTTAAAATTTCTTCCAGTTAATGGCTCATTTAATTTATTCGCTAAATCAAAACTACTTGAACCTGTAGCTATAAACTGTTTCTTTGGATATGTTTCTACAAGTATTTTTAGTATTGTTCAAATATTTTCTATGTTTTGTGCTTCATCGAGTATAACAAGATTAAAATCAGTAAAACTATCAATAAATTTTTGAGGATTTCTATAATCTAATATTTGTTGATTACTATAGAGATCACAGCTCAAATATTTTGATTTTCACGAGTATTCTTCAATAATTTTTTTTGATAAAGTTGTTTTCCCAACTTGTCTTGCTCAGTATAGAATAATAATTTTTCATTGAAATAATCTTTCTTTTATCTGATTTTCTATAATTCTTGATATCATAGTAACAAAATTAGTACTTAAATTGTTACTATGATAACTATTTTAATAAAAAATGCAAAAGTATTTTAGCATTTTTTTGAGAGGAGGTTAAGTAAATATTAATAATAAAATTATTTCGTTGTATTATATAATGCTGATATTTCTGAATCTGATAATGCGCGGTTATATATTCTTAAATTATTCATAGTTCATTTAAACCTTGAATATGATGAAGAATATCAAAGATTATCGGTCGATAAAATCATACTATCTAAATGATAATAATTTTGTTCTAATTCATTAAATACATGACTATCTACTTTGTTTCAATTTACATAAAAAGAAACCTCTTTATCTTTATAATTCATAGAACAAATTATATTATAATTTTTATCTTTTTCAATTTCTATGTTTGATAAATAATCTACTAAAACTCATCAATCTTTTACTCTTGTTAAAAATCATAATTTTCATTTTTCAATATATAACATCATTCCCCATGCTCATAAATTATTAATATGTGATTTAATAATTGATTTTTTATATTGATTAGTATTTGTTCAAGTTATAAAATTAAAATAATCTGCATCCATATAATGTTCTAAAGATGCACTTATAGTTAATCAATCTATATCAAATTTTCAAGTTATTCATAAAACATTAGAGTCGAATTTTAAATATCTACCACTTAATGGTTCAAAATTTTCTCAAGGAAAATAAAGTCATTTTTGTGATATTGTTACTCAAGTTAATAAGCTACCATTATTTCCATACTTACTCCAATCTTTCAATAAAGTTCCTGTCAAAGTCTCCATATCCCAATACCCAACAAGATTATCATCTAACTTAGCAATTTCTTTGTTTTTTATAAGATCATTTCTTCTATTATATATGTTTGAAAATAATGTATTTCAACTTGCTGTTATAGTATCAGTATTATCAAAATATGTTATATATCCTGTACTTGTTAAAGCTATATCCACATCATTACTCACTGGATCAAGACTTCCACTTTCAAGCAATATCCCCAAACTATCTCATACAACTTTTATGTATCTCTTACTATAGTCAGTAGCTGCATAAGTACTATTTATGAAAGTATTGTTATACAATGATAAAGTATCTCAATTTTCTAGATATCATAATAATTGATATTTTGTTCAATCAATATCAGTAGAATATATATATCTTGTAGAATCTAAAGGATCTAAAAAAAGCTCACTTAGATTTATAATTCTCGATACATTATCTCACACATATCATTGGTATCATATAAGAGTTCATGATGCTGTTATAGAGATAGAATCATCAGGTTTAGGATAAGCTCAAGATTTAACTTGAAATAATGCAAGTCACTTTTGTACATTGTTGATATCAGATATTCTTATACTATCTCTAGCATTTGATGAATATCATTGAAATGAAATAAAAGCTATTGTTCAGAGTATTGCTAGGATTGTGATTACTACTATTAATTCTACTAAAGTAAAAGCATATTTATTATTTTTCATAAAATCTATTTAACTTATACTTGGTTTTTTTACATAAAATGCTTCAATTTGTTTTTTTTCTTCTAAAATTACTTTAGAAATTAGTTTTTTATAATCTACGTTATCAGTTATTTTTATATCTAGTTTTTCAGAAGAAAATTCTCAATAAATTTCTTTTATATTATTATTTTCGATGTAATCTACAAAATCTTCATTTTTAATAATTTCTATTATATTATTTTTACTTTTTTTTACAAATAAATCTCTTTTTGAAGATGTTTTTATTATTGGATAGTTTTCAAACAAATCAAAATAGGAAACAGGAGTTAATTTTATGTTTTCAAATATATAAGATAGAGTATTTACAACTAAGCTAATACTTCTAACTCAAGTAAAACTACCAGGTCAATTTATAACAACTATATTTGTAATTTCATTATACAAAACATTATTTTTTTTCAAAAAATTATTAATTAAAAAACTAAGTTTTGAAGATTCTTCTAGAAGAATTGATATATTCTCTAAATCTATAATATCACGATTTTTGTTGAAAAGAATTAGAATTCCGTTTTTTGAAACAGCATTTAAAAATAGGTACATAGTATTTAAAATTACTTATAATTGTTATGTCACTCTAGAGGTACGAAGCAATCTATTAATATTATCTGGATTGCTTCGTACCTCGCAATGACAAGTATATATATTTATTAGTTTTATTTCGTTTATTTTAAGAAAAATTTTCTATTTTCAAAATAAAAAATATAATATACTTAAATTAAATTATTTAAATACTATGCTCTAACCATTATTTATGCTAAATTTAAAAATAAAACTAAAAAACAAACAAAGTTATATTTCTTGGGGAAATTATTTTTCAAAAAGTATAATTTTAAAAAATCAAGATGAAAAAGTTTTACTGGTTGTTGAAAATGAAAAAATCGTATGAATTTATGAAAAATTATTAAATTTCTTCTGAAAAAATCTTATAAAATTAAGTAAAAATTATTCATTAGTTGATTTAGTATTAAATAAATCAAGATGACTTTTTGTTATTACTATTGATGATTTACTGAAATTTAATACGAGTTTATATGATATTAAAAAAGATAGTTTATATCTAAAAAAAGATTCTACATACGACATAGGAGATTTAATTTGAAAACTTACAAAACTTTGATACACATACAATGAATTTGGCACAAATTGATCATATAGAAAGATAGGAGATTTAATTTATATTATAAGTTTTGATTGAAAAAAAGAATACAAAATCAGTTTTTGGTGAAACACAATTGAAAATATTTGGGAAAAAGAAAAAGTAGAACAAATTTTCTTTAAGGATGTAGATTTAAATGAAGTTTATATTTGAAATAATTCAAAAATCGATTCAATAGATACTATTGTGAGCATTAGTAAAATAATCCAAAAAAACAGTAAAGAAGCTCCTTTTTATGAATTATTAAATGATACTTCTTTAATTACAGTTTTTGATTTACTTGATTTTCATACAAGCTATGAAAAAATAACAAAAAAATTAGATAATTTTTGTAGTTTTGACTATATATGACAAAGAAATAATGTTTTGGATTTAGAAATAAAAGATTTAGATGTAGAAAATATAGATAAATTGAGAGATAAAATGTCAGAAAATAAAGAAAAAATAATATTCACAAAAAATAAAAAACTAATAGAAAATTTTACTAATCTAAACAATATTTCAAATTACACTATTTTTGAATCAAATGAAAGTTTAGCAAAATCTTTTGAAACAGAAAAATATATAGTAATTTGCGATGATAATATTTCAAAGATATTTATAAAAAGAAGAATTAAAAGAAATCTTTCAAATGATTTAAATTTACTTTTAAAAATAAGTAATGGTGATTATATAGTTCATATTGATCATTGAATTGGGATTTTTAATTGAATTGTAATAAAAGAATTAAACAATATAAAAAGAGAATATATAGAAATAGAGTATAAAAATAACGATAAACTTTTTGTTCCTATAACTGAAGTCGGTAGAGTTAGTAAATATATATGAGATGAAGATCCTGAATTAACTTGATTAAATACAAAAGAATGGGATAAAAAAATGGCGAAAGTCAACGAAGATGTAGAAAGAATAGCTAGAGAATTACTAGAAACTCATGCTGCTAGAATAGCACAAAATTGATTTAAATTTGAAAGGTACAAAGAAAAAGAAAGAGAATTTCAAAAAAGTTTTCCTTATATATACACAGAAGATCAATCAAGAGGAATTGAGGAGATATTAAGTGATATGAATTCTACGAAAAATATGGATAGACTTCTTGTTGGAGATGTATGATTTGGTAAAACTGAAATTGCTTTCAATGCTATATTTGCAGCTTTTTTAAATAAAAAACAAGCATGTTTTATATCTCCTTTAGTAGTATTAGCATATGAACATTTTGAAAAAGCAAAAGAAAGATTTAGTGGTTTTTGAATTAAAATAGAGATACTTACAAGATTGGAAAGCTATAAACAAACAATACAAACAATAAAAAAACTAGAAAGTTGAGAAATTGATGTAGTTATAGGAACTCATAAATTACTTTCTGAAAATATTATTTTCAAAAATCTATGACTTATAGTTGTAGATGAAGAACATAAATTTTGAGTTGAGGATAAAGAAAAAATAAAAAAAGTGAAAATCAAAGTAGACACATTATCTATGTCAGCAACTCCAATTCCTAGAAGTCTGAATATGGCATTGTCTAATATAGTAGATATATCTATACTTAAAGAATGACCTTTTTGAAGAAAGAGTATAAAGACAATAGTTACAAAATTTGATGAAAATATTATATTAGAATGATGTAAAAAAGAACTAGAAAGAGACTGACAAATATTTTTTATTCATAATAGAATAGAAAATATAGACATAATAAAAAATATGCTCTCTGTACTTATGCCAGATAAAAAAATAGTTATAACTCATTGAAGGCTTACTTGAGATGAGCTCGAAGATAGAATAATAGATTTCAAAAATAAAAAATATGATATACTTTTGTCTACAACAGTTATAGAAAATGGAATAGATTTCTCAAATGTAAATACTATTTTTATAAATAATTGTGAAAACTTCGGATTATCTCAAATTCACCAATTAAGATGAAGAGTTGGTAGAAGTGATAGACAAGGATATTGTTATTTGCTTTATAAAAAAGATAATATAAATAAAGATGCAGCAAAAAGGTTAAAAACAATTGTCGATTATAGTTTTTTATGAGCTTGATTTGAGATAGCTATGAAAGATCTAGAAATAAGATGATGATGAGATATACTTGGTATCAGGCAAAGTGGACAAAATAAAAATATTTCAATTAATATTTTTCTTGAATTACTTGAAAAAAAGATTTATGAATTAAAAAATCAAAAAAATAATATAAAAATAATTGATACAATAGTTGATTTAAATATAGAATGTTTTATTAATGATAATTATTTTAATTCAGAAACAGATAAGATTAATTTTTATAAGGAAATCGAAAGTATAGAAAGTGAACAAGATTTAGATTTACTAGTTGAGGATTTCAAAAATATAAATTCTAAAATAGAACAAGAAGAACAAAATCTATTTGATATTGTTAGACTTAGAATTAAATCATCAAAATATAAAATCACTTCTATAAAAAAAGTAGGTATAAATTATCAGATTGATTTTGATGAAAATATAAAAGTTGAGGAATTAAAAAACTTTTTAGAACTTGATAAAGAAGTCTTATTTGCAGTAATTAATATAAATAAAATAAGAACTTCAATAAAAAATTTTGAAAATGACAAAAAATTATTACAATATCTGTTAAATCTTTTTGAAAATAAAATTTTTAATAAAAAGATTAAATTAATTTCTAAGAAATAGCATATGAAAAAAATGAATATTTTGATAATTTGCAGTATTTTTATACTTTTATTGTCTTCTTGTAGTAAACAAGAAAGTAATAAAACAGATTCTAGTTCTTCTTGAACATCTTTACAAACTAACCAAAAACAAATGGCAAAAGAATTAAAATGAACAGTTACTCTTGATATGAATCATACTTTAGCTGGTAAAACTCTTATTTTTGATATTGAAATGGTGAAAATAAGTTCTTGATCAGTAGTTTCTAGTGGAAGCAAAGTTGAAGTAAATTATAATTGAACTTTAGAGGATGGTACAAAATTTGATTCAAGTTATGATAGAGGACAAACTCTACCTTTTACTGTTTGAGCTGGACAAATGATTTCTTGATTTGATAAAGCTGTAGTTGGTATGAAAGTATGAGATAAAAAAACAGTTACATTAGCACCAAAAGATGCTTATGGAGAATATGATAGTACAAAAACTCAAATTGTACCTAAAGCGAGTTTACAAAGTTTTGCAAATGCTTGATTTAAACTTGTAAAATGAGAAAAAATACCAACTCAAATTTGAGAATTAACTATAATTGATAGTACAGATGAGTAATAAATAATTTCATTAATATTAAATAAAAAACAAAAAGAGTTAGATTTTTATCTAACTCTTTTATTGTATTTCCTCTATTTTAGGTATTTTTTATAAACTATTTCTTATAACTTCATCTAATTCTTGAGCTAATTTTTCATTTTCTTTTAAGAAATTTTTAGAGTTTTCTCTTCATTGTCCAAGTTTTATTTCACCATAACTATAAAAAGCTCAAGATTTTTTAATTACTCAAATTTCAGTTCATACGTCTATAATTTCTCAAGTTTTTGAAATTCATTCATTATACATTATATCAAATTCAGCTTCTCTAAAAGGTGGAGCTATCTTATTTTTTATTACTTTTACTTTTGTTTTATTTCAGCTTATTTCTTTTCAATCACCAGATCAAGATTCTATTTTATCTTTTCTTCTAACATCAATTCTCTGAGAAGCATAAAATTTTAAAGCATTACCTCAAGTTGTAGTTTCAGGGCTACCAAACATAACTCCTATTTTGCTTCTTATTTGGTTTATAAAAATAACACTACATTTTGATTTACTTATTGCTCAAGTTATTTTTCTAAGTGCTTGGCTCATAAGTCTAGCTTGTAATCACATATGACTATCTCACATTTCTCACTCTATTTCTGCTTTTGGAGTCAATGCAGCAACAGAGTCAACAACAATTAAATCAACAGCTCATGATCTAACAAGTGCATCAACTATTTCTAGAGCTTGTTCTCCATAATCAGGTTGAGAGATTATAAGATTATCAGTATCTACTCATATTTTTCTTGCATATTCTGGATCTAGAGCATGTTCGGCATCTATAAAAGCAGCAGTTCATCCAGTTTTTTGAATTTCAGCAATTGCATGAAGAGTTAAAGTTGTCTTTCCACTTGATTCAGGTCAATATATTTCAATAACTCTTCATCTTGCATATCATCAACCTAAAGCTAAATCAAGACTTAATGATCCAGAAGGAGTAGTTTCTATCTTTTGACCTCATTCATTATCTCAAAGTCTCATAATTGATCATTTACCAAATTGTTTTTCTATCATTGCTAGGGCATTAGCTAAAGCCTCTTTTTTGTCCATAGGAGTAAAGTTAAAAAGTATAAATGATAAAGAGTATAAAAGTAAAAAGAAGAATAAATTATATTTATTATTATCTTAATTTCTATTTCTCTTTGTCTATATTTCTAATATATACGATATATATAAAATTGCAAATTATTTTTTTAAAAAAGTATAAATAGGGCTTTATTATTATAAGATGATATATATACGGATTACTTGATTTTATAATTATTTTTTAATCATTCAAGGGTTCCTATTGAGATTTTACTTCAATTACATACTTCACATATAAATTTATATCAGTTAGGATTTGGTCTCTTTGTTTTTACTACCATTTTACAGTCTCTACAGTAAAATGATACATCTCATCTTTCAGGATTAAACTCTTCTTTTCTTTTATTTAGTTCATCTATATTTATTAGATCATTATAACTCATAATTTAATGGTTTTAGTGTATAAAAGACTATATTTATTCTAAATTAATTTTCCTAAATTCTTCAATAAATTCAAAATCAATTACCAGTTTAAACTCTGTTAAAACTTGGTAAAAGGAAGCATTTTCATTTATTTCATAAATTTGGAAAATTAATTTAGGTGTACTATTTAAAATAAACTCATAACAGTTTCTTTTTTTTCTTCGATTTTAATAACATCTTTTTTTACAAGTTCAAGAAAACATTTTAGAGTATTTTCTACATCTATTATAGCATTATGTGCTCAAACAAAATATTCTCAAAAAATTGTTTTATAAAGTTCTCATAATTTAGGATATTTAAATCTTTCTCAGTTTCCTTTTATTGAACAGAAATCCACACTATTTTTCATTGTACATACAATTTGTTTTGGTCTATAATCATATTCTCTTCACAGTCTTTTTAATTCAATTTTTACCATACTTTCATCATATTCTATATTGTGTCAAATTATTACATCTGAGGTATTTATATAATATAATATATCTTCTATATGATGATCTATAGGACTTTTATTTTGTATATCTATATTGTATATATTATTTACTAAACTTGCTGCATAAGGAATTGCAATTCAAGGGTTTATATATATATCAATTCTTGATTCTTCTATAAATTCTCAATTATTTAAATCTCATAAAATTCAAGCAAATTGAACAATATAAGGTTGTTTCTTTAAATTAGTATCTTTTTTATTTATAAATCCAGTTGTTTCGGTATCAAATACAAAAATTTTCACTTTGGTAATTTTTATGTAATAAACTTTAAATAGCATATATAAAAACTTTGATTTTGCAATAAAAAAAGGCTGTATTTTTTTTAAAGAAAACTAAATTAACAAAACATATTTAAATTTTTAGTCAAGCTCAATTTCAAAAAATATTTGATAAAGAGTAATAAAACCCTAAAATTTTATTACTTAAAAAATTAATAATAAATTTATGAAAAATAATAATACCAACTGTCATTGCGAGAGTAACGAAGCAATCCAGAAATCGTGAAATAACATAGTGAATGGATTGCTTCATAAAAATTCGCAATGACAGTATACTAATAAAAAGTCCGGACTTAATCCACATAACAAAGCCTTCACTCTAGTAGAACTCATCGTAGTAATCACAATCCTAGCAA
>DHWA01000055.1 GCA_002412935.1 Patescibacteria group bacterium UBA5194
GTACAGTTACATCATCTCAATCAAAATTAACCATAACAAATCAACAATTTGGATTATTATCACAACTTACTTTGAATTCTACATATGATGTTTTATTATCATCATCTGTATGAAACTCTTTTCATTTTTCTACTATTATAGGATTGTGATCTTTCCAATTCTCATCAAAACTAGAATTAGCTATATATTCATTTGCTATTTGCAAAGCACTTTCATAGTTAAACTTTGAAACCGCATAAGAAACTCAAGAAAACGAGATAAACAATATAGCTACAAAAAGAAGCAATTTTTTCATAGAAAAAAGTTAATATATAAAAGTAATTATTTTTGATAATTACAGTTTCATTGTACCCCCCCAGTTATAAAGTCAAAAAATAAAGTTTTTTTTCAGTTGACGAAAACAGGGTTTTGTTTGTATTTTAATTTCTCTCTTTTTTTCTATTCAAAATCAAAAATCACAAAACAATAAAATACACAATTTCTAAATAAAAAGCATAATTTCAAAAATTAGCTTTAATAACAAAATTATCTAATCCTCAGAAAAAATGTATTACAAAAATATTCCATTTTAGTAAAATAAAAGAAAAAAATCATATTCATATTCACAAAATAGGTACAAAAATATATAATATTATTGAGATAAATCATATAAGCATAATAATAGGTATATTCCATGATATTAATATATTTGATATTGGTGTCAATAATGGAATCTGTCAAAAATTAAAAATTGATATTGGTAAAGTTAGTACCATAGCAGATAAAGTTATAATAAAACTTTCTTTTACAGCCAATATATTTGGTAAAAATTTAAAAACTTTATCAAAAAATCCTTTTGTATACAAAATTCATAAAACTGCTAGAAAACTTAATTGAAAACTAATATCATAATTTATATAAAATGGATTATATAAAATCATAATAAATAATGTTAAGAGCAGAATAGTTAAAGAATTATTATTTCTTCACATAATTGTTAACATATATCATAAAATTCACATAATTCAAGCTCTTATAACAGATGCTTCTAATCATACAAATACACAAAATAAGACTAAAAAAGTAACAATAAGTATGGTTCTAAGAAAAACAGGTATAAACTTAAATAAATATCATAAAAATATAATTAAAATAGTTATATTAAATCAACTTACTGCTACCATATGTGTTGTTCAAGAGTTATTAAAATCATCGCTTAATTCTTTTGGTATATTTTCTCTTGCTCAAATTAAAATTCAAGAAAGAAAAATACCTTCTTCTTCTGGGTAAATTTTATTTATTATATTTAATATTTTTGTTCTAAATTTATCTGCAGAAACAAAAATATTATCTATCTTTTTTATTACTTTAAAATTATAAAGATAGAATTTAAAATAAACATTCTTTGATAATAAAAAATTCTTATAATTGTCTATACTGTCTACATTGTCTATATTTAATATTTGGCTATAGATAGACAATATATTTCATTTTTCCAATAATAAATTATTCGATATGTAGACAAGTCAATATAGTTTTTTGTCTACATTAATTCAATCGATTTTATCGATTTTTACAATATAACTATTATAATTTTCATTTTTTTTATATAACTGTTTTACTTCTAACTCATAATTATAATTTCTTAAATAGTATTTTTCTAAGAAAACTTCATTTTCTTTTATTTTATATAAATGTGAATTTGATATTAATAATCAAAAAATACTTCCTAAAATTATAAATAACAATAAAAATATATATCTTTTAACATATAATTTATACAATATTAAATTTATATAAATTATAGAAAAAAATGATAAACAAATTGTTGTAAATAAAAAATCTTGTAAATAATTATTTATAAAAATAGTAATTATAAATGATACTAAAAAAACATTTAAAAAAGTATTTTTTGAGAACATAGTTTACTTTAATAATAAAAAAGACCTGTCTTCTTAAAAAAGATAGGTCTTAAGAAGATATACTGATTGTATAAATTACTCTTTATTAAATATATTCATAGTACCTTCAAAAGATGCAATCTTAATCATATTATAAAGAATTCTTCAAACAAAAAACAATAAAATTATTGCGCAAATTTGATTAAAATTTAGAAAGAATTTTACACTAAATATATCATCTTTTCAGCTAAAAAATTCAAATATCAAAGAAATAGAAGCAAATGCTCATAATCCTAGATATCATATAAATCATTTAGTTTTTATATACATTTTCAATATATAAAGTGAAGAAAAAAGTAAAAACGATAAAATTGAATAAATTATAGGTAAAGGAAATATAGGAACTGTAAAAGGAACCAATGAATTTGAATTACTATATTTAATTTCAATTCATAAATTAGTAGGACTTCAATAAACTTGTCCTCATAAAAATGCTCATATATAACCTAATACTAGAACAAAAGTAAAAGATAAAACAACACCATCTATATATTTTATAATATTTTCTTTTCTTATTTTTATATTTATAGCCAATATAAGAAAAAAACCAAAAATAGCTCAATATAATGAAAAATTATAATCACTCATTATAAAAAATTCAAAGAATTTTTTAATGAACTTCATATCGTTCCATTGTGATAATATATAAAATAATCTTGAGAAAATAAATGTAGAAATAAAAAACCACAAAATATTTGCTTTGAATAAATTAAAATCATAATTAAATCTAGATGATAATTTACCAAGCATCCGGTAAAACAAAAAAAATATTATTGTTATACTAAATCAAAAAGTATAAATTCTAATGGAAAAAATCTCAAAAAAAGGATACATAATTAATAATTAATAATTAATTTATTTTGCATATTCAATAACTCTTTTTTCTCTTATAAGGTTTACCTTAACTTCTCATGGATAATTAATTTTTTCTTCTATACTTCTAGCAATTGTATGAGCCATTTCTAGAGCCTCTAGATCTGAAATAATATCCGCATCTACAAAAATTCTTATTTCTCTTCATGCACTGATTGCATAAGCTTTACTAACTCAAGAAAAACTTTCAGCCAAATTTTCCATTTCTTTAACTCTTTTTATATATTCTTCTACAGCCTCTCTCCTAGCTCAAGGTCTTACAGAACTTATTACATCAGCTACTTGAACTATTGCAGCTTCAATACTTATTGAACTAGAATCATTATGATGAGTTTCAACTATATCAATAACTTTTGCAGATAATCAATATTTTTTACATACTTTAGCTCATATTTCAGGATGAGTTCATTCAACATCATGATCCAAAGCTTTTCATATGTCATGAAGTAATCATCATAATTTAACGATTTCTGAATCAACTCCTAAATCTTTTGCAATTGATGCAGCTATAACTGCAACCTCCTTGCTATGTTTCAATATATTTTGTCAATAACTTGTTCTAAATCTAAGTTTTCAAACTAAGGCAGCTATATCATCAGGAACTCAAATTATAGATAATTCATCTAATGCTGCATGTCATAATTCTTTTAACAATACATTTGCTTCTTCTCAAGTTTTTTGAACTATTTCTTCTATTCTTGCAGGTTGAATTCTACCATCTTCAATAAGTTTTTCTAAAGATTTTTTAGCAACATACCTTCTATATAAATCAAAAGCTGATAAAAATACACTATTTGGAGTATCATCTATTATAAGTGCGACTCATGTAGCTCTTTCAAAAGCTGTTATATTTCTTCATTCCTTTCATATAAGTTTTCATTTTATATCGTCTGATGGAATTTCTATAATTGTAGAAGTTGATTCATTTGTAACCTCTCAAGCATATTGTTGAATTGATTTTATAACAATTTCTTTAGCTACTTCTTTTTTTCTCTCTTCGATATTTTTTTTATGTTTATCTATCAAAGATAAAGCATCTTTTTCATACTTAATTTTTATCTGAGAAAGAAATAATTCTTTAGCTTCTTGTTCAGATAATTTAGAAAGTTCAGATAACTTATTTTCAAGTTCTCAGATTTTAGCGTTAAGGTCTTGTTTTTTTTCTTTTAAAGCATTTTCATGAAAGATTAAATCATCTTGTTTTTTTCAAATTTCATCTAATTTTTTTTCTATTTTTTCTTCTCTTTCTATAATTCTTTCTTCTATTTTTTCAGCTTTTTTTATTATATCCAGACTTTCTTCTTTAGCTTCTTTTAATAATTTTTCCTGTTCCTTTTTTGTTTCTTGTAATATAATTTCTTTTTTCTTTTCAGCTTCCTTAACTAAATTAACCGATTTCGAAGTTCATTTTTGTACCCTATTATTCTCAATAATAAATAAAATAACTGCTGATAAGGCCATTCAAAAAACGACCCAAATAATATTTAGTAGGTTCATAATTTTTAAAATTTATAAAATATTGTTGAATGTCAAATAACATATAAAGTGGAAAAGTTTTTAATATAAAAATTGTTTGTTCAATTCTAGTAAGTTTATCATAACTTAATTTTGAGATTAAGTATTTTTATATTAAGTTTTTTTTTCAAAAAATCAAACTTAATATAAAAATACTTCGTTTTTATATTTTATTTAATAATCATCATAATCCCATCATCTTCATCAATAGGTATTATATTGTATTTTATATTGTTTTCTTCAACATAATCATATAAAGATAACATTTTATGTTTAAATTTTATAACATCATCTATTATTATAATTCCTCATATTTTTGTTTTATTCCAAACTAGCTCCAAAAAATCTTTACTTCTTTTTTTCATACCATCTATAAATACAAAATCATATTTATCTTTTAATAATGGTATTATATCAAGAGCATTTCAAAGTAATGGATTGATATAGTCAATAACTCAAGCTTCTTTAAAATTATTTAATGCATCTCAATATGATTTAGGGGAAAATTCAATTGTTGTGATATTTCATCATCACATATTTTTAAGTTCAAATGCAAAATTTATAGTCGAAAAACCATTAGCTGTTCATATCTCAAGTATTTTTTTTACTTTTTTTATCTTTAAAAGATCTCTTAAAAAATTAGCATTTGTAAAAGTTATATTTGGTATATCATTTTTTATTCAATGATTTTTCAATTCTTCTAAAAAATTTTTTTCATTCATTATTTTATTATTACTGATTATTTATATATTTTTTAGATGAAAAATATCAACTTAAAGCTCAAATTAATATAAAAATTATAAATTCAAAAAGAAGGATTATATTAAAATAATTAGATATAAAATCAAATGAATTATCTAATGAAAATATAAAATCTAAATTATTTAATAATATAACAAAAATAGTTGCAGAACCCAAAAAAGATAAAAATGTATAAATCATTCACTGAAAAACAAATGGTCAATGTATAAAAAAACTATTTCATCAAACAAGTTTTGTTATATATATCTCATCTCTATAATAATAAATAAAATTCCCTATAATAGAATAAACTATTATTGATATTGAAAGTAAAAATATACTTATTATAACGTAAAGTCATACTCTTAATATATTTAATACAGCAATAACTTTAATGATTCTTTTGTATTGAGCTTTATAATCTGTGAAATTTTCTTTTTTTTCTTGTTTATCTCAATTATCCAACATATATATTTTTTTCTCTATATTATCATTTAATGATACATAATCATTAAGTCCCACATTTGAAATAACAATAGTATTTGGTAAAGGATTTACATCTTCTAAAATTCCTACTAATTTAGGATCTTTTTGTTTTAATTCTTCTAATAATATTTCTTTACTTTTATAATCTATTTGCACACTTTTTGAAACACTTTGCAAGCTATTCATTAAATCAATTACTTCTAAAGAGTTTTTATCATATGTGTCTCTCAAATAAAGAGAAATACTAAGTTTTGAGTTTATAGAATCAATAAGTTTAAAACTTACATTATGTAAAACCAATAATATATTGATAAAAAACATAAGTAACATAAGTACCAATACCGAAGAAATAGATAAAAATTTATTTCTTAATATATTTTTTATAGAATATTTTAAAATACGATTGAACATCGAATTATTTATTAATAATTAAAATCGTTTCTATATTAACTAAAAAAATTTTTTTTTCAATTATTATTAATTGATTTTTAATTTATTTTTTTATAATACTCATTAATACATAATCACTAACATCTAATAAATGAAACTTTCTGAATTTGACTACATCCTTCCTAAAGAACTTATAGCACAAACACCTATTACTCCTAGAGATAGTTCAAGACTACTTGTTTTAGATAAAGCTACTTGAGAGATTGAAGATAAAAACTTTTTTGATATACTTGATTATCTATGAGAAAATGATGTACTTGTGCTAAATAAAACAAAGGTTTTGAAAGCAAGATTAAAATGAGAAATAATAGTTCCTTGTCATCCTGAACTTGTTTCAGAATGACAATTAATCCCTTGCGAAATTTTTCTTCATAAACAAATCACTGACAATACTTGGGATTGTCTTGTATACCCTTGAAAAAAACTAAAAGTCTGAACAAAAGTGTATTTTGATAATTTAGAATGAACAATAAAAGAAATTTCAGAAAACTGAAGAATAGTTGAATTTAATAAATGATGAAGTGAATTTTTTGAAATAATTGAAAATATATGAGAAACTCCTATTCCTCCATATATAAAAGAAAAACTAGAAGATGCTAGTAGATATCAAACAGTATTTTCAGAGGAAATATGAAGCGTAGCTGCTCCAACTGCAGGACTTCACTTCACTCCAGAATTACTTCAAGAGCTAGAAAAAAAATGAGTTAAAATAGAATATGTTATATTACATATAGGACTTGGGACTTTTAAATCTATTGATACTGAAAATATCCTTGATTATAATATTCACTCTGAATACATAAGTCTAGATAAAGAAACTAGTAATAGATTAAATATTTATAAAAAATCTTGAAAAAATATTGTTTCTGTTGGAACAACTTCTACTAGAACATTGGAAAGTTTTGCTACAAAAACTTGAGAATTAACTTATTGAGAAAAAGAAACTACTCTCTACATCTACCCTTGATACAAATGGTTATTTGTAGATATTCTTATAACAAATTTTCATCTACCTAAATCAAGTTTACTTGTTTTAGTATCAAGTCTAGCCTGACAAGAAAATGTAAAAAATGCCTATCGTCATGCAGTAGATAATAAATACAGATTTTTCTCTTTTTGAGATGCTATGTTTATAAAATAGTTATATTTTTATCACATTACAATATAGTATTTATAAAACTTTTATTACCATTTATAAAATCTATTGAAGATATACTTTTTTTTCATTCCAATTTTAATCTTTCTATCAAAATTATTTTATTATCTGCACAAATAACTCATATTTGTTTATTTTCTAGTTTTATCACTTGCCCTGTTTTTCTACTTTCACTAGTATTATCTGCAATACTTATTTCCTCTAGATTTAGTTTTTTTCATTCAAAAAATGTATAAATTCATGGCCAATTATAATAAGCTCTAAATTTATTATAGATTTCAAAACTTGTTTCATTTTTAAAATTTACTAATCAATCTTCCTTTTCTATTTTTTTACAATAAGTAGATTTTGAATCATCTTGTGGAATTCATTTTATTTTTCAATCAACAATTCAATTAAGGGTATCAAGCAAAATTTTTGGTCCTATTTTTTCAAATTTATTAAATATATCTGAAGTTTTGTCTACATTGTCTACATCGATTTCCTCTATTTTAAGGATATCTCACTCATCCATTCATTCTGACATATACATAATTGTCAATCATGTCAACTTATCTCAATTTTTTAAACATTCTTGAATTGGGCTTGCTCAACGATATTTTGGTAATATACTTCAATGAATATTGATACATCCATATTTTGGTATATCAAGTATTTCTTTAGGAATTATTTTTCCATAAGCTACAACAACTATGAAATCTAAATCTAATGATTTTAACTTTTCAAAAAAATCTTCATTATTTTTTAATTTCACGGGTTGTAAAACTTCTATATTATTATCAATTGAAAATTTTTTAATTGGTGTTTCTATTATATTTTTATCTCTTCCTACAGGTTTATCAGGCTGACTCACAACCAAATGAATATTGATATTTTTACCAATATCTAAAACTCATTTCAATATATTTTTAGAAAATTCTCAAGTTCAAAAAAATGCTAGTTTCATAATATTTTATTATTTAGTAATTATTAATAATTCCCAATTTTTATACTTTTTTCCAATCATCCTTTTTCAAAAAATAAATAAACTTCTTTTGTATCCCACAAGGTAGTTCAAGAATAAAATTGTAGTTTTGAATTAATGTTTTTTAATACAAAATTATTTGAAGATAATCAGGTTTTATCTATTTTTGTATTTGCTTGTATAAAATTTGTAAATACTCAAGAGTTATCTAAATTATCTTCACTTAAGTAAAAAATCCCTAGATCAAATTCTTGTCAAACTAATTTTGTTTTTATATCATAACTTTGGGCATAATCCATTTTTCATGTAAAAGTATTTTGTTGATCTATCATTTTTTCTTTTATCAATCTATTATCAACAAACAAAGATATAATCCAATATCAACTATTTGTTTGATTTGTTGTCATAGTAAAGCTTTTTGTAACTGAATCTAAATTTAGATATAGTTCATTTTTTTTTATTATTTGGTTTGTTTTATACAATAAATAATCTTTTGATCATGAAAAAAACATTTCATAATCATAAATTTTTTTATCTTCTACTTTTTTATTCAATTCTTTAATCTTTGTATCTATAAATGATAAATCTTTTTCAACTCTTTTTGAATCAATAAAATTATTAAAATAATTTACTCAAGAAATAGATAAAAGAGATATTATCATTACTACAAATAATATTTCAACAAATGTAAATGCCTTATTTTCCTTTTGCATATTATTTTTTTAATTTTTTAAACTCTTCTACTATATTATTTATAAATACAACAAAGAAAACTATTATTCAAAAAACAATGATTTTTCATACTTTATCTAGAAACAAAGCTGTAATTCAAAAGAAAAAAGATAGTGAATAAATTAAAGTAAGTATTTGCTTATTCGTTAATCATTTATCAAGTAATCTATGATGAAGATGTGTAAAATCTTTATTAAAAGGACTTTTTTTATTTAAAACTCTTTTTAAAAGCACGTAAACTGCATCAACTGAATAAATCCCAAAAACAACTAAAACTGTTGCTATTTTTCATCATGATATTATAGCTAAAGTAGCTAACATAAATCCCAAAAACATTGTTCAACTATCTCACATCAAAACTTTTTCTTTTACATCATAAAACCAAAATGGTACAATAATTCAAACTAGTACAATAGCCATTGTCATAATAAAAATTGCATTATCAACTCCTCATTCATAATTATCTCTATAAAACAAAATTAATCCTAGTAAAAAAATTATAAAAAATGAAATAACTGATAATCAAGATGTATTTCCAGGAATTCAATCAGTCCAATTTAGAGAATTAAAAATAAAAACATACCAAATTATAGTAAAAATTAAAGGTATTATATAAATTTCAAGTCATCAAATAAAAAAACTATGCGTTTGTAAATCAAAAGTTCAACCAAAAATATTACTTATGTAACCAATTTTTATTGATGTTATTCATATTACTGCTCAGATTGCAATTTGTACAATTAATCTAATTTTTGGATTTACATCAAATAAATCATCAAAAAAACTAATAATTGTTATAACTAGTCAAAAAAACCATATAAGATTAAGTTTAGTGCTGTGATCTACAAAAAAATAAGTGATTATAAAAAATACAAAATAAAAAATTATCCCCATACTATAAGGAACAGGATCTCTTTTTTTTCCATATTTTTTTGGATTATCCAATATATTTATTTTTCTAAAAAACCTTTTAAATATCTCTATAAAAACAAAAGACAAAAACAAAGAAGAAAGAAATGCATAAATTATAATCATAATATTAATAGTTATATGTTATTTAACTTCAGCAACAATAGTTACTTTTTTTAAATAATTTGGTAAAATCTTTAAATAAAAAATAAAAACTGTTCAAGTTAATAAAAAATAACCTAAAGCAATTCAATCCAATTCTGAATTTATGTAACTTCCTATTACTCACCACAAAGAACCACTAGTTAAAGCCGCTATTCAAAACAAATTTAACCAATATCTAACTTTATCTTTTATACTTACAAGTCAGCTTGTAATAAGAGAAAATCATAAAGCTTGTAAAACATGAAAATTATCATGAGGAATATAATTTACAAAAACCAAAAAAGTTAAAAAATTTACAACTAAAAAAGTATTTTCATTTAATATTTTTAAATCTTTTTCAAATACAAAAAAAGAAAATGTCTTTAATGTAGCAAGTAAATACATAAATTGCCAAATTATATACTGGAATTGTCATTTAGAAAAAAGTCCATAAATAGACAAAGTTGTAAAAATAGAAACAGAAATCAATTGATTTATTGCTCATTTTTTATTTTTCCCGGCAGTATAAAAATCTTGCATTATCATTATAAAGAGATTTCCAAGAAAATTAGCTAAAAAAAGTATTATTATCTCTATCAAATCTCACCTACCCGTTTTATAAACAACTCCTAGACAAATAATCAGTATAATATAAACCCACCAATTATTTTTTGAAAAATTAGTTAATTCTTTTATAAAAATATCTTTTAATCTTTTCATTTTTTAAATTATTTAAATAATTCTTTTAATGTTTTTGCATCATTATCTCAAGTTAAAACTACATCATAATTTTTTTTATACACATCTAATAATTCTTCTTCTTTATCATTTAAAAATCATATTTTTAGTAAATTATTATAATGAAATCCTTCTATCATCCCAACATCTCAGAGAGAATCTCAAAGTAAAATTACATTTTTTCTATTTTCTATTTGAGAATAAATTTCGGGGAATTCATGCAAAACAGTTTCATCCTTATTAAAAACATGAATTACTCTCTTATCAAAACCTATTACATTACCTTCTTTATCCCAAATAAATTCATTTGAAATAATTTTAATATTAGAGGTTAAAAATCATTCTTTTTCAAGATATATTTTTATAGAATCCGTTCCTAGTCAATTAGCCGAAATTATAACTAAAGGAATATTATTTTCAGATAAAAATCTTAAAAAATACTTTACACCATCTCTTATTTCTATCAATCTGCTATCTATTATACTTTGTATATCTTTTTTGTGTAATCCTGATGTAACAAGTAAATCAAGATGTTTTTTCCACCAAATTGTCATTTCTTGCTTTTTTGTTTCTATATCTATTTTTGGGTCAATTTCAATAGGATTATAATAATCATATAATTCATATGCTTTTTGAGAATATTCTTCACTTAAATATCATTCACTTCTCAAAACTGAAATTAAACTTGGTCTTTTTTTTCAAACTGAAAAAGCCTTTGTTAAAGTCTTGTCAAAATCTGCTAAAATATGAAGATTATCTAATCATTCTTTTTTTATTTTATTCAAAATTTCTTCAAATTTTGTTATATCTTGATATATTATTTCTTGCATAATTATTTATAAATAGGAAATTTTAAACACAATTCTTTTACTTCTTTTTTTATTTCTAATAAATCTTTATTATTTTTTATAAAACTATAAAAATTTGCTAGGTTTTTTATTCTTTCTTCTTTATCATCACTATGTTTAAAATCAGTTATTATTTCACTTATTTTTTTCATCCAATCTGCAATTTTATCCATTTCTTGTTCTTTCATTCATCTCATGGTTACTATTGGTGTTCAAAGTCTTACTCAGCTAGGATAAAAAGCTGAAGCAGGATCTTTAGGTATAGTATTTTTATTTAGAGTAATTCAAGCTTCATCTAGAGCTTCTTGCATAAAAACTCATCTTCATTTTCCTACATTTAATAACATCAAATGATTATCTGTTCAAGAACTTACAACATTAAATCATTTATCCATTAATTTCTCTGCTAAATGTTTTGCATTTTTTACTATTTGTTTATTTGATTCTATAAATTCTGGCTTTAAAGCTTCTCATAAAGCAACCGCTATAGATAAAGTTTGATGATTGTGTGGTCCTCATTGAAGTCATGGGAAAATAGCCTTATCTATTTTATTAGCTAATTCAGGATCTTTTTTTAATCATTTTTCAGTTACCATAATCATACCTCCTCTTGGTCATCTCAATGTTTTATGTGTAGTTGTTGTTATTATATCAACATAAGAAACTGGGCTTGTATGAATTCATGATATAACAAGTCCTGATATATGTGCTATATCTGCTGCAACTATTGCTCAAACCTCGTCTGCAACTTTTGCTATTTCTTCAAAAGGAAATTCTCTTGGGTAAGCAGAAGCTCAAATCCATACAAGTTTTGGTTTTGTTTCTCTAATAATTTTTGCTGTCTCTTCTAAATCTATATATCCATCTTCTTTTACATGATATTGAACACTATTAAAAAATGAACCTGTAACTGATGCCTTCCATCAATGTGTAAGATGTCATCAATCAAGTAAACTTTGACCAACTACAGTATCTCCAGGTTTACAAGTAGCTACATAAACAGCCAAATTTGCAGGACTTCAACTATATGGTTGTACATTTACATGTGCTATTCATGGACCAAATGCTTTTTTTGCTCTTTCTATAGCTAATTCCTCAACCTCATCTACAAATTCATTTCATCAATAATATCTTTTTCTTGCATATCATTCACTATATTTATTTGTAAAAGGAGATCAAAGTGCTTCAATAGTAGAAAGAGAAGCTATACATTCTGATGGTATAAGTTCTAAAGTTGTTTCTTGTCTATTGATTTCTTTTAAAACTAAATCATATGCTGTTGGGTCGGTTATTTTTAAATTATCAAAATCCATAGTTAATATATTAAAAAATAATTTGATTATATTTTATTTATTTTATTAAATCTTCAAAGATTTTTTTATTTTTATTATTCACTTTTAATTATTTTTTTCACTTTCCTTATATTTATCAATAGATAATTGTAAGGCATCATATTTTATAAAACTTTGTAATACTTTCTTTGCTTCCTCTAGTTGTCTATCATACATTTTTTCATAATCTTCTTTTTTGAAAAGTACTTCTATATCAGGTTTTATTCAATCTTTGTCTATATTTATTCATTTTGGAGTAAACCATTTTGCTATTGTAATTTTAAGTAATCATCAATTTGATAAATCAAATGGTTCCTGTACTGATCATTTTCCAAAAGTTTTTTCTCAAACCAATATTGCTTTATTATATTCTCTAAGAGCTCATGAAGTAATTTCTGAAGCTGATGCTGAATTTCAATTAACTAAAACTACTATTTTTCAGTCATATATTTCTCAAGTATTTAAGCTTTGATAAGCACTATTAAATATACTGTCTTTATATTTTGTTTTTACTAAAATATTTCATTTTTCTATAAATTCCGAAAGTATTTCAACTGAACTTTGTAAATATCATCCTCCATTATCTCTTAAATCAATAATTAAGCCATTTGTTTTTTTGTCTTTTATCTCTTTTAATGCAGATCTAAAATCTTCAGAGGTTTTATTTCAAAATAAATTTAATGCAATATATCCTATATTTTCCTTATCAAAAATTTTTGTTTGAACTGAAGGAATTACTATTTTTTGTCTTGTTACTTCTTTTTCAAATGATTCAATTTCTCATGCTCTTAATATAGTCAAAATAACTTTAGTTCAAGCTGGTCATTTTATAAGTTTAACAGCATCATATAAATTTTTATCTTTTAAATCTTCTCAATTTGCTTTTGTTATCAAATCTCAAGCAATTATTCAAGAATTCTTTGCTGGAGAATCTTTTATAACCATACTAACAACAACTCAAAAATCTGTTTTTTCTACAACAGCACCTATTCATTCAAAATCTCAAGATAGAGTTTCCTCAAAAGATTTTTTTTCTGTTGGAGTCATATATTCACTATGTTTATCTCAAAGAGAATTTACCATTCAAGTAACCATTCAAGATACTATATCTTCTTTTTTTATGTCATTTATAGAAAAATATTCTTTTTTTACTTTATTATAAACTTCCCAAAAAAAAGTTAAATCTAAATCTCCTTTATTTTTATCTATTTTAGTATTTATATCAACCTTTGAATATAGTGTATTATAAGGATAATACTCATTTAAAAAATACCCTGATATAAAACTTGTTAAAAAAATCATTAAAAGTATAACTTTTTTAACATTTTTGTTAATTTCTTCCATTTTTATTTTTTTACATAAACTAAATTTTTAACATTTTGTAATATACAGTTTTATTAGAAAAACACAAGTCAATTAATAATAAAAAACTCTGTTAAAAACTTATTAATATTTTTTTTTGTTTTATATAAACACTTTTTTTTATATTTTAAACAATTTATAAATTTTCCATTTTTTTTAATGGCTTTAATTAAGTAAAATAATTATTCATATTAAATACTATTACTATTACTATATATAAATATATATAATATATAATAAAACTAATTAATATTTGATAATAAAATTAAAATATAGTAAAATAACAGAGTATCTATTAAAAAATAAATTATGCATTTTAAATTTATTGTATCAAAAAATCAAAAAAGATATGATTTAATTTTACAAGCAAATTCTGAAATAGAAGCTAGAGATAAATTACATAATGAAGGTTACTCTATTTTAAACGCGGAACAAATAGATAATTTAGATATTTTAGGAAGTAAATTTTTATTTACAGTTAATAAAGAAGGAGATATAAAAAATTGATTAATTTATTGAGAAGACATATTTAAAGTTTATTTAAAATTAAAAAAAGATTTTGAATATGATGTTATTTCTTTATTTAATGAACAAGATAAAAATAAACCAGAAGCAGAAAAAAAAGAAATATTAAAAAAAATAGAAGAAGAATATTACTTATTTACAAATAAAAAAAATAAAAAAGAAGAAATACAGAAAAAAATAGAAGAAAAAAAAGAATCAAAAAAAGAAAATATATTAGATCAAGATTTTTATTTAAAAAAAGAATTAGAAGAAATATATAAATTAAATGATTTTGTATTAATTAAATTAAAAAATATAATTAATAATTCATTTTTTGAAATACCAAAAGAGCAAAAAGAAAAATTAATTTTTATTTATAATAGTCTTACTTCAATAAAAAACACAAGAAATATAAATAAATTAAAAGAAATTATAGAATTAGCTTTAGTTAAAATATGAAAGATAGAGTTAGAATATTTAGAAAAAACAAAAGATAAAAAATTATTAATTTTATTAAAAGAAACAAATAATTTATTAAAAAGTGTAGGATCAAAAAAACAAATAATAGAAAAAGATAAAGATGTTATATTAATATTAAAAAATAAATATGAAAAAATAAAAGAATTTTTTCAAGAAATGAAAAAAGAAGAAAAAGTATGATTAGATAAAGAAACTCATTCGTATATTAAAACATTGGTTTTATTAAAAAAGTATGAAGAAAAAAAACAAGAAGTTGATAAAGAATATAATAAATATTTATTTTCATTTAAATTTTTATTTTGAAATAACAAAGAAAAAAAAGAAGCACTACAGTTAAAAAAAATGGTAATAAAACAAAATATATCTATTTTAAAAGCAAAATTACAATGAAAAATATTTTCATATACAAAAATAATTAAATGATTTAAAATAATAGAAAATTTATTTATTGATTTTTTAGAAAGACAAGTAACCCATATTACAATTATTGTTGTTATTTATAGTATAATTTTTATTACTATTATAACATTATGATATTTTTCATTCATAAATATAGAAATAAATACTAAAGGAATAATGTTATTTATATACTTAGTTACTATTTTATTTTTATTTAAATTAACAAGAGGTTTTTTAACATTTGCATTTTATTTTGTATTTTTCATATTTTTAAATATATTTTTTACAGTAAACTTTTAAATAATATAGAATAAAGTTTTATTCTTCTATTTTTTTACTCGTAAATATATATGAACATACTGTTATTTTTAATATCAATAATATTTTCTTTTATATTTTATAGTTTTCATAATTTATCAATATTATGAAATTTTTTATGAGAAGATAAATATCTTTATTTAAACTTTTCTCAATTCTCATTAACATGAAATTTGATAATAGAATCTTTAATATTTTTAATTATAGGTTTTACCTTTTTTTTACTTTTTTCTACTTTTTTTAAAAATAAAAAACAAATCAACACAACGCCTTATTTTAAAAAATGGCTTAAAAAAAATTTCAAAATAATATTATATTATATAGGGTTTATTCTTTTTTATGTATCTATTTCAATGATGCTAAAAAAATTAAACTTCAATTTTGCTTATATAATACTTTTTATAAATGTATTAATAATAACTACTTTTTTTATAAGTAGTAGATTTTTTATATTGGCTGATTTATTAAAAATAAATAATGTTATTTTTTCTTCAGTGTATATATTTTTATTTATAAATACCTTTATAATAAAACAATATGAATTTTTAACTATTGATTTTATAAATTCTATAATAATATTATTTTCATTTATTATAATTTTATATAGCGACAAAGTATTACTTAAAAATAAAAGTGATAGCTTTATTTTAATTAATTTTTTTATTTATACTTTTTTATTTATTTCTTTTTATTTTAATATTTATTTTAATAATATATCTTTTATATTTTCTTTTATTTCATTTTTCTTAAATATTTTAATATTTTATTTATTAAGTAAGATACATTTTTTTAAAAACAGTAAAATAACATTAACCGTTTTATGAATTTTTCTTAGTTACATTTCTATAATATCATGAGTTTATTATTTATTATTTTATAACATATTTTATTTGGAATTAATAATAATACCTATACTTTTTTATTCAGCATTTTTTAATTTTAAAATACATAAATTGTATGAAAATTACACTTCTTTCCTTTTCTTCTTTATATCGTTTTATTTCATTGTTTTTTATATTTACTATAACTACATCTATTTAATAAATCATAATGATTTAAGCCTTGTTTTTTACGGATTTACGATTAGTTTAATAACTTCTTTATCAACGTATCTATATAAATATAAAAGAATATATGATTATTATATTATGTATTTTATGAGTTTGTTAACAAGTATAGTAGCAACGGTTTATTACTTTTATATAAATCCTTTTGATTTATTTAATTTATGAATTATACTTCTTTACGATTCTGTTTTGGTTTTTATTAGTTATAATAAACTGAGAAAAATAGAAAATTAATTTATAATTATTAACTATATATGATAAACATAGTAGATAAATTAAAAGATATAAAAGATTCAAATTTGTTTTTTTTAGTTGAAAAAAAAGAATGTTTAGAAAAATTATCTTTTTTGAAATTAGAAAAAAACATTGTAGACAAAATATTGGCAACTTTGAAAAAAAAAGAAAATACTTTCATACAATTCTTTTTAGGGAAAAAAGATTTTGAAAATTTATTTATAGTTGTTTATGTAGACAAAGACAAGAAAAATATATTTGAACTTTTGTGAGAGTATTCACCTAAACTTCCTGAAAAATACACAATACTTTCAAATAATGACGACAATTTATTATCTATTGTAGACACTTGTCTACTTTCAAGATATAAATTTCAAAAATATTTAACAGAGAAAAAAGAGGATGAAATAAACATATTTTGTGAAAATGATAATAGACAAAATCTAGAAGACAGATTAGAAACTATAGACAATATAATAATAGCTAGAGATTTATGAGAAACTCCAACATGTGATTTATATGCAGAAAAATTTGCTGAAATTATAAAAAAAACTAAATGGAAAAATACAAAAATCAAAATTTTGTCACCAAAAGATATAGAAAAACAAGGGCTATGACTTTTATGGGCAGTTTGAAAATGAAGTATAAATAAGCCTTATATGGTTATTTTAGAAAGAATTGTAGACAAAAACTTACCAACAATTTGATTTGTATGAAAATGAATAGTTTTTGATACAGGGTGATTAAATATAAAACCAGAAGAATGGATGTATCCAATGAAAGATGATATGTGTGGAGCTTCAACTGTTTTTGCAACTATGAAAGAATTAGATAATAAAGAATTAAAAGTAAATATAATTGCAGCAATTCCATTGGCAGAAAATTCAGTTTCCTGAGAATCTTATAGACCATCTGATATAGTTAAATCTTATAGTGGAAAAACAGTAAATATAAAAAATACTGATGCAGAATGAAGATTGATACTCGCAGATGCTGTAAGTTATATTTCAAAAAATTATAAACTAGATAAGGTTATAACAATTGCTACTTTAACTTGAGTTTGCTTATATGCTTTAGGTTATAGATATGCTTGAATTATGTGAAATGATAGAGAAATTGCGGATAAACTTCTTAATTATTCAAAAGATAATTTTGAAAAATACTTTGAATTACCATTTGATAAATATTATATGGAAAAGACAAAATCTACAATAGCAGATTTTGATAATTGGACAGCTTGAATTTATACTTGAGCAAGTATGTGAGCAGCGTTTATACATAATTTTTTATTAAACAAAGAAAAATTTACTCATATAGATATAGCTTGAATTGCAAATAATAGATTTGAAGCTTACTGATTATACCCAAAATGTACAACTTGATTTTGAGTGGATAGTTTAAGTAATTTATTTCAAAATTTATAATAAAATGAAACTCTGAATTTACAGACATTTCAAATGAATGATAGTAGAAGTAATATGAATTGCACTAGATAGTGAAACTATGGAAGAAACAGTTGTTTATAATCATCCTGATTCGGTAAAATGAAAAAAAGAAAATACTATGTGGGTAAGATCAAAAACTATGTTTTTAGAAACAATTGAAAGAGATTGAAAAACAATGCTTAGGTTTGAATATATAGGAGATAAAAAGTATAAAGAGTTATAAGTGACTTGTCATCCTCGTGCGCCTGTGCCCTTGAGGGTATGACACGGGGATCTATTAAAATGTTTAATCAATTTTATATTGTAAATAGACAAAAATATATGTCAAAACTGTCTACAATTATAAATCTAATAAAAGATATTATTTCACCAAAAATTTGTTATTCTTGTAAAAAAGAGTGACATTTTTTATGTCCACAATGTCTACAAAATATAAAAAAATATAATTGATTTTGTTATAACTGTAAGCTAAAAAGTGATGATTTTGAAATACATAAAAAATGTCAAAAATATGTCTATTATGAAAAAGTTATTATATTAACTCATTACAAAAATAATCTGATAAAAAAACTTATAAAAGACTCTAAATTTTATAGTAGACAAGAAATCTTAAATGATTTTTGACAATATCTGTCTACTTTGTTTTTAGAAAATGAATGAGTAATAAATAAAAAAGATTATATTATCATATCCTCACCTATGTATTTTTTTAGAAAAATAGTTAGATGATATAATCAAAGTGAAATTTTATCAAAAAGTATATCAAAAAATCTAGAGATAGATTATAATTTTAAAATAATAAAAAAAGTAAAACACACAAAACAACAATCAAAACTTACAAAACAAGATAGAGAAAAAAACCTAGAAAATGTTTTTCAAATAAATAAAAAATACATAGAACAAATAAAATGAAAAACTATAATAATAGTTGATGATGTAATTTCAACCTGAACTACAATTAATGAGATATCAAAAATATTGAAAGAAAATAAAGTAAAAAAAGTTATATGACTTGTTATAGCAAGTGATTAATTTTGTAATATAAGAGAAATTATGATAGAATTTTAATGAACAACAGAAAAAAATTTAATTCTCTGGTTTGTCATTATTGGGCTTGACCCAATAATCTAGTGTACTAGCTCAGTTTAATTCACTAGATACTCCTAAAAAAACTCTATTATAAAAATTTAATACTATGAATAAATTATCAGAAAACACAGAATGATGGATTTTTGATGAAAATCAAGATGTAATTGATTTATCTTG
The DNA here is from genome assembly GCA_002412935.1 of Patescibacteria group bacterium UBA5194. GTDB lineage: Bacteria > Patescibacteriota > Gracilibacteria > BD1-5 > UBA6164 > Altimarinus. Next base: position 19,903 of record DHWA01000055.1, read on the forward strand.
AGTAAAAGGAGACTTTAAAAAGACTTTATTAGATATTATTGATGATGATTATGAAAAAAACAATCAAGTTGTAATATGTCCAAATTGCTGAGAAAATTATTGTCAAAATTGAACTTATTGTGAAGATTGTTTAATTTGAGAAAAAAATACAAATAAATTAACTATTCCCAAATCAGAAACAAAAATTAATTTATCTAAAACAAAAAACAAAATAGATGAATCAATATTAAAAGAAATAAATAATAATAGTATTTTTCATATTGAAAATTTAGAAATAAAAGAATGAAAAATTAAAAACATAACTTTTCAAAAAGCAAAAGAAAAATATGTTATTTACATAGAAGATTATTTTTATAATATATCTGAACACCATGAAAGTTATTGATGAAATTACGATACAGTAAGTTTAAAAAAAATTTCTTATGAAAAAAATAATCTTGCTAAAATTTGAAAAAACTGATCTAACTTAGAATTACATATGATGAATTATTTTAAAAATTTAGGATGATTTATTTGAATAAATAAATTTGTAAGACAAGTATTAACGGGTTTTCATAAAATAAAAAAATAATATAACATTTTAACTTGTATTAAGTTTTTTTTTCTATAAAATAGATTTTTAGTATAAAGTGAATTATAATTCACTTTTTTATATATTATATAATCATTTTTTTCTTTTATTTTTAGCTTTTATTTAAACAATTATGTCAGAATTTTTAGAAATTTATGGAGCAAAAACCCACAATTTAAAAAATGTAAATCTAAAAATACCAAAAAATAAAATGGTTGTTTTTACATGACTTTCATGATCAGGGAAATCAAGTTTAGCTTTCAATACTATTTATAGTGTGTGACAACAAAAATACTTAGAAAGTCTATCAAGTTATGCCCGTATGTTTATATGATGAATGAAAGAAGAAGCTGAAGTTGATGAGATAAGATGATTATCACCAACTATAAGTATAGATCAAAAAACCACAAATCGTAATCCAAGATCAACCGTTTGAACAATTACAGAGATTTATGATTATTATAAATTACTTTACCTAAATATTTGAGTTAGAAAGTGCGTAAAGTGTTCTAGTGTAATAAAAAAAGATTCTTTAAGACAGGTTGTAAGAGATATTGGTGCATATGATATGGAAACTAAGTTTATGATAAAAGCACAAATTTTTAAAGACAAAGTTTGAATAACAAAAGAATATATAAAAAAAGAAGTTCTTGATTTTTGATTTATAAGATTTGCTTTAAATGGTGATATTTACACAGTAAATGATGAATTTATTGTCGATGAAAAAAAGTCATATGATTTAGATATTGTAGTTGATAGACTTATTGTTAAAGACTTTACCGATGAAGAATCAAGTGATACAAAAAGATTAAAAGATAGTTTAGATTTAGCGTTTAAAACAGGAAGTGGATTTATAAAGGTAGACTTTTTCAAGTCCGGACTTTCTTTAATAAGTCCGGACTTAATTAGTAAAAAATATTCAAATAAATTTGTATGTAGTCATTGTGAACATATACCAGAAGATCTTGATATATCATCATTTTCTTTTAATAGTCATAAATGAGCTTGTCCAAATTGTCACTGACTTTGAGTTAAAACAGTGTTTTTAGAGGAAAATATAATAAATCCTAGATTAAGTTTAGAAGAATGAGCTGTAATTGTTCATTGATTTTGAAGTTATTTTCATGCTCTTATAAAAGAAGTATGACAAAAACATAATTTAAGAACAAGAGTTCCATACAGTGAATTAACAAAAAAAGAAAGAGAGTTTGTTCTTTATTGAACAAAGGAAGATTTATACAAAGTTAAATATACAAATGAGTCAGGTAATACAAATACTTATACATCAAAATTCGAATGAGTTATAAATACATTAAATAGAAGGTTTTTTGAATGAACAAATATTTGAGATTGAAAGTTAGATGAGTTTGTAACAGCTATAGAATGTCCACTTTGTATGTGAAAAAGATTAAAACAAGAAAGTTTATCTGTTTATATTAATTCATTAAATATTTGAGATTTAAGTGTTTTATCAATAAGTGATTCTTTGAGTTTTATATCAAATTTGAAATTAACAAAAGAAGAAAAACAAACAGTAAAAAATGTACTAAAAAATGCTTCAGAAAGACTTGAATTTTTAGTGGGTGTATGATTAGATTATATGACAATAGCAAGAAAAGCAAATACACTATCAGGATGAGAAGCTCAAAGAATAAGGTTAGCAACTCAAATTTGAGTAAAATTGGAATGAATTATTTATGTTCTAGATGAACCAAGTATAGGTTTGCACCCAAGAGATAATGATATGCTTATAAATAATCTAAAACGTCTTAGAGATTTAGGAAATACTTTACTTATAGTAGAACATGATGAAGAGATAATGAAAGAAGCAGATTATATAATAGATATATGACCTTGAGCTTGAATTCACGGTTGAGAAATAATTGCTGAGTGAACTTTTGATGAAATTATAAAAAATAAAAATTCTGTGACTTGACCTTATTTATCATGAGAAAAAAAAGTAATTATTGAAAGAAAAAATAGAAAAAAAGATAAGTTTTTAACTATTATTTGAGCTACACATAATAATCTAAAAAACATAGATGTATCTATCCCTGCTTGAAATTTAACATCTGTAACAGGTGTTTCTGGTTCAGGAAAATCAAGTTTAATTAATGATATATTGGCTAATTATCTTGCAAATGAGTTAAATAGAGCAAGTAAACAAGTTTGAAGATTTAAAAAAATTGAATGAGTTGAAAATTTTGATAAAGTTTTAGTTATTGATCAATCTCCTATCTGAAAAACTCCTCGTAGTAATCCAGCAACTTATACATGAGTTTTTACCTTTATAAGAGAAGTTTTTGCTATGTCTTATGAATCTCAAGTAAGATGATATGGTCCTGGTAGATTTAGTTTCAATACTCGCGAATGAAGATGTGATGTTTGTGAATGAGATTGAGTTAAAAAAATAGAAATGCACTTTTTACCACCTGTTTATGTAGAGTGTGAAGAATGTAATTGAAAAAGATTTAATAAAGAAACACTATCAATAAAATATAAATGAAAAACAATATCAGATGTTCTTAATATGACAGTGGAAGAAGCTATATCATTTTTTCAAAATCACAAAAAAATATCAAATATACTAAGTGTATTGAATGAAGTTTGATTAGGATATATCAAATTATGACAATCATCAACTACACTATCAGGATGAGAGGCTCAAAGAATAAAATTGTCTACAGAATTATCAAAGAGATCTACATCAAAAACTGTTTTTATACTTGATGAACCTACAACTTGACTTCATTTTCAAGATGTTGAAAAATTATTAAAAATATTACATACACTTGTAGATAAATGAAATACAGTTATAATTATTGAGCATAATATGAATGTAATTATAAATTCAGACTACATAATTGATATATGACCCTATGGTTGAGATAGATGATGAAATCTTGTAGTTGCATGAGATATAGAAAAAGTAAAAAAATGCAAAGAAAGTTTTACTGCAGTAGCTATTAATAAATATTTATGATGAATTTAAATTATTTAAAAAAAGATGTAGACATTACAGAGTTGTCTAATTTCAAAACTAAGGCTTTCACAAAGCTATATTTTGAAATTAGAAGTAGACAAGATATAGACAAAATATATGAAATTGCCCTGTATGCAAAAAAAGAAAAATTAAAAATTTTGTTTATTTGATGAGGAACAAACTTACTTTTTGCCTTTGATATATATGATTGAATTGTTATAAAAAATTGTCTACAATGATGGACATATGATAAAAATACAAAGATTTTAGAATCACAAACTTCTGAAAAAATAAGTGATATAGCAAAAAAGTTAGAATATGATTATGGACAAGATTTATGGCATAGGTTTATAGGACTTCCTTGAAGTATAGGTTGAGCTGTATTTGGTAATGCTTGATGTTTTGGTCTAGAAACAGAAGGTAATTTTAAAGAAGCTGAAGTTCTTGATATGTATACTTGAAAAATTGAAGTTATGGATAAAGAAAAAGTTAAATTTTCTTATAGAAATTCAATATTTAAAGAAACAAACAAGTATTTTATAATAAATGTTAAATTTGATTTAAATGAAAAAAATGAAAAGTATTCATCTGATGTAGACAATATAGATTTTAGAGAAAATAAACAACCAAAATGAAATTCAGGAGGTAGTTTTTTTAAAAATCCTGCTAAAGAATTATCAGCTGGAAAAGCAATAGAAGATGTTTGATTAAAATGATATAGACACAATGACACTTTTTTTTCTGAAAAACACGCTAATTTTCTTATAAATAGTAAAGAAAATTGAAATTGGCAAGATTTGATTTATTTAATAGATTTAGCAAAAACAAAAGTTAAACATAAATTTGGTGTAGAATTAGAGTCTGAAGTAAGAATTATTTATAATACTTAAATTATTTTTTATGGAAAATAACAAATTAGAAATTTTTATAGTTATAATTGTTTTATTTTACTTATTATATTTTTTGTCTTATTTGCTATATTTTGATAATTACTGTTCTAAATTTTCAGGAAGTCTTGTTTGAGAAAATGCAAATATGCAATATTTAGCAAAATGTAAAGATAGTTTAGTTTGTGAAATCACAAATCAAGTTAGAAATAATAATAATCTTGAGACTTGGACTTGTACAAAAAAAAGATATAATAAATTTGAGATAAATTATTATATTTCAAAGTTTAAAAAAAATTAGATATTGGTATATACTAAAGATATTTAAAAAAATTTAATTAATTATAAAATAAATATGTGAGAACTAGTTAGATTACAAAAATATATGTCTACAGCTTGAATTTGTAGCAGAAGAAAAGCAGAAGAATATATAGAAAAAGGTCTTATAAAAGTTAATTGAAAAGTTGCTACTATCGGACAATCTATAGATCCAAGTATAGACAAAGTTGAAATGTGACAAAAAGCTATTGAAGAGCAAAAAAATCTTGTCTACTATAAACTTAATAAACCAGGTTGAATTGTCACAACTTGTGCTCAAATATGAGAAAAAACTATTCTAGACATTGTAGACATTAAAGAAAGAGTTTTTCCAATTGGTAGACTTGATAAAGAAACTACAGGGCTTATACTTCTTACAAATGATGGTAGATTAGCTAATTTTTTAATGCACCCAAGATATGAACATGAAAAAGAATATGTTGTAGAGACATTTTGACCAGTTTCTGACGAACAATTAGATAAGATGGCAAAATGAGTATTTATACTTTGAAAAATAACAAAAAAAGCAGAGATAAAAAGAATAAGTTCAGGAAGATTTTTTATAACAATAAAAGAATGAAAAAATAGACAAATAAGAAGAATGCTAGAATCTGTATGATGAACAGTAAAAAGATTAAAAAGGATCAGAATAGAAAATATAGAACTATGAGATTTGCCAATAGGAGTATATAAAAAACTTACAGAAAAGGAACTTAAGGATTTATTTAAAATACTTGATATTAGTTAAGGAATAAAAGAATAAAATTATATTTTGTCATTCCCGAGAAGTCGGGAATTTACCTTATATAACTGTTATATTAATGAATAATTATAAAAATAAATATCAGTAGAAATAGAAATTATTTATATGGTAATTTACTATAAGCGACAGAGTGAAATATAATGAAGATTCCCTTCTTCAAGGGAATGACATACTTATTTAAGAAGTTTCTTAATTTCTATAATTTCATTTTTAATATTATTTAGAATTTGAATAAATTTTGATTTAACTCCAGAAGGATTATTGAATTTTAGATCTTTAAAGCTAAGTAATTTATTATTATAATTTTTTAGATTTTTAAGATGATTTTCTATTTCATCTTTGTTCTTTGAGATTTTCATAGAATAAAAATCATTTATAAGTTTTGATAGACTTTTTGAAAGTTTTTGAGAAAAAATAATGTAGTTATTTTTTGTATTTGTTGTTTGTATCTGAACAGCAATTTTCTTTTTTTTAAGATATGATTTTATTTTAGGGTTAAATGTCTTAAGTTCATTTATGACACTTCTCATAACATCTTCAGCAGTATTCTTTTCTAAGCTTATTGTTTGAATCTTTCTTAAAGAAGAAATCATTTTATCAATTTTTATTAAAAATTCATCAGTTTCAACATCTCAAGTTATATCATATTTTT
>DHWA01000043.1 GCA_002412935.1 Patescibacteria group bacterium UBA5194
TCTTGACAAAACAGATGGAAAAAATATAGATATAAGAGTTTCGACTTTACCAACATCATATGGAGAAAAAATAGTAATGAGAATACTTAAACCAGATGCAAGTTTAACAAGTATAGATAAATTATGATTTATAGATGTAAATTTAGAAAGAGTTAGAACGGCATTGAAATCAAGTTATTGAATAATCTTAGTAGCATGACCAACTGGGTCATGAAAATCAACTACACTTTTTGGAGTTTTAAAAAACTTTAATCCATTAGAGTTTAATATATCAACACTTGAAGATCCGATAGAATACAATATAGAATATGTTAATCAATCACAAGTTAAGCCTGATATTTGATTTACATTTTCTACATGACTTAGATCATTAGTTAGACAAGATCCTGATATAATAATGGTATGAGAAATAAGAGATAAGGAAACTGCAGTTTTAGCTGTAGAAGCAGCATTAACTTGACATTTGGTTTTATCAACAATACATACAAATAGTGCAACAGCCACAGTACAAAGACTTATTAATATGGGGGTTGAAACATTTTTGCTTTCTTCTTCTATGAGAATGGTTATAAGTCAGAGACTTGTAAGAAAAATTTGCCAAAATTGTAAAAAAGAAAAAGTATTATCTGACACATTATTAAAAAGAGTTAGAGAATTTCTATATCCTATAATGGATAAAAAAGAAGTAGATGGGTTAGTGTTTTATGAGTGAGTTTGATGTGATAAATGTAATTGATCATGACATAAATGAAGACTTTGAATCCATGAAGTATTGATAGTAGAACAATATTTAGAAGAAATGATTCTAAATAAAGCAAGTGCTAATGAAATGACTGAATTAGCAGTAAAACATTGAATGATAACAATATTGCAAGATTCTTTAATAAAGGCAGCTATGTGATTAGTTACAGTAGAGGAATCACTACAACTTATATAATTTATTAATATATTTAGAAAATGAAACAAGAAAAAAAATCTTTCTTTAAAAATTTTTTGTTTTGAATATACAATAAACAAGAAAAAAATATTGATACAAGTAATAATTATGATTTCAGTTCTCAAGTTGAGATATTGAAGTCTTTTATGTCTAGAAAAGATTGGCAGAATTCATTTAAAATGATTGATAAATTGATAAATAAAGAGAAAGGAAATACATTTCAATTATTAAATAAAGCAAGTGAAAAGGAAAAAATAGAAATAAAAAAGTCAAATCTAGAAAAATTAAATTTACTATTTGATTATGAAAGAGATATAAAAAATAATATAAAACAAGAACAAAATGAAAAGGCGCTTAAAGTTATAGATAATAAAATCATTTATGTAAAAAATAGAATTGATTTTCATTCTGATAATGAAAACTATAAAAAGGCTTTAGAAGTTCTTAATAGTTTTTATGATAAGAATAAAGATGATGAAAAATCTATAGCTTTTTATAATAAGGAAAAAGCTATTTTAGATGTTTTATTAGTTTGAAAAAAAAGTTTTTTTGGTAGTTTATTTTGAAAAAAAAGTGAGTTGAAAGAGACTGATCTTTTAAAATTAAGACCGATCTCAAATGGAGATAAACTAGACAAACTAAAGCAAGAAAAAGAAAGCAATGATAATATCAAAGAAAATACAGAAAAATCAAAAATATTAAAAGTAGAACCTTTAAAAAAAGAGATTAAAAAATCATTAAATCAAAATGAGTGAAAAGAGACCGATCTTTTAAAATTAAGACCAATCTTAGATGGAGAAAAAATAGATAAAATAAAGCAAGAAATAGAAAATAACGATAATAAACAAGAAAAAAGTCCAACTGAAGAAAATATTAGAAAAGAAGATATTAATGAGATTTCTAAAGAAAATGAAATCTCTAAAGAAAAGGAAGATGAAAATAAAAATATTCCTGAAATAAAAGAAATAAAATTATGAATAAAAATGGAAGGGATAAATGATTTTTCTACAAAAGATATTAAATTAGAAAATAAACAAGATAATTCTACAATTGAATGAATAGATGATAATATTAAAGATGAAGTAAGTGGATTTTTAGGAAATTTATTCAGTAAAACTGGAAATAAAGATGTGAAAAATGTAGAAAAAGTTATTAATTTGATGGAGTCTTTCTCAAAGATAAAAGATTTAGATAAGGTTATATCTAAAGTAGAAGAAATAAATAAAAATGAAGAGAATTTAGGTAAAGATATATTGAATAAAGATATAATTAATAAAGATATTCCTAAAATTCAAGATCATATAATAATAGAAGAAAAAGAAGTAATTAAAGAAGAAAAAAATGAAATTGTAAAAGATGAAAATAAAAATGTAAAAGAGGAAGGGGATAATTCTATTTCTAGTTTATTTTGAATAATGAATTTCAAAGAAGAGAAAAAGATAGATGTAGAAAAAATAGTAGATTTTGATTGAGCTATTAAAGGTATTAAATATTTTATAAATACAAAAGATTGGGAAAAAGCTAAAAATTGAATAGAAGAAGTAAAAAAGAAAGAAGAAAAAGCTTTTAATTTGTTATACGATAAGATAGATTTAGAACAAGAAAAAAAGAAACAAAAAGATTTATACAATAAAAAAATAACACAGATAGATAAATTAATAGATGAATTAGAAAAAGTAGAAGAAGAATATAATAAAAAACAAGAATCAGAGAAATTTAAGATTAAGTTTAGTCAGATTAAAGAAAAGTTAGATGAGTTAATGTGATTAAGAAAATTTTTTGAAGCTATGGATTTATTAAACAATTTTTTTGAAGAAAATAAAGATAGTATTGTAGTTATTGAATTTTTTAATAAATGGAAAAATATAATACAAAAAAATATAAAAAAACAAGAAGATAAAAAACAAAAAGAATTTTCTAAAAATATTAGAAAAGAAGCAGAAATTTTGATTTGAGAAAACATTAATTTTTGAAATGATAATGTAGTTAATAATACTAATAATAGTAATAATATAAGTAGAAATAAAGTAGATTTTCTTAGAGGAATATTTAATAAAGTTAATTTATATAAAAAAATAAAAAATAAATTAAAAGAAAAGAGACTTATAGATGAGATTACTATGCTTATAGATAGTAAAAATGAAGTTGATGAATTATCTAAAAAGAGTAGATTAGAAAATATGCATAGTGGACTTATTAAAGAGATAGATAATGATAGACTTTTATGATATGATCTTTATGCTAAGATTTTATGAAAAGATAAAATATCTGGGGATACCTTTTGATTTATTGAAGATGGTTCAACATACAAATTTTTTCTTTGAGATGCAACTTGACATGGTATACAAGCATGATTGATTGTCACTTTACTTACAAGATTATTTCATAAATTTGCAAAAGAAAATTTTCTAGAAAAAGTTGTATTTGAAGTAAATAATTGATTAAAACAAGATTTAAAAAGTTGAAATTTTATTACAGGTATATTTTTTGAAATAGATAAGATGAATCTAGATAATATGAAATATGTATGAATGTGACATGAACCTATATTGATATATAGAAAAAATACAATGAAAGTTGAAAAATTGATAGCTTGATGATTAGCATCAGGAATAAGATTAATAAGTAGTATTGATCAAGTAAAAAACCGTAATATAAAGTTATATAATGAAGATATAGTTTTTGTTTATAGTGATTGAATAGTCGAATCAAGAAATATTGATAATAAGTTACTTTGAATTGAGTGATTATCAGCAATTATAGAAAAAGTATGTTTTAATGCAAAATCATGAAAACCTATTAATTTATATAACTCTATAATAGAAGAAGTAAAGTCATACAGATGATGAAGTTCTAATTTTTTTGATGATGCAACTATTTTTATAATGAAAAGAAATACAGATAAGGATTTATTAGATAGAAATTCTCCATATTTAAAGGATTTATCTATAAGAGAATGATTACCACTAAAACATGTTCAAGAATTTGAATGAAATACTAAAGAAGAAATAGAGGTTAAACTTCAGAAAATTAGAAAAGAAAAAAAGTTGAAACTTGTTATAGATAATTTAGAAAAACTTTATATAACTTGAGAAATACTTAAGTTAAAACAAGAATCTATAAGATATATAAAAGAATGATATATACATAAAAAAATAAATCGGTTTTTAAAAAAAGCTATAACAAATGAGAGAAAATATAAAATAGATTTAAAATCCCAAAAAATGAAAAGTAAATATGTAGTATTAAAAGAATTGTTGAAAAAATGAGACTATAACACTGTTATGAAAGAGGCTAATGAAATAATAGCTTCAGATTGAAATATAACTATATAAGTATAATTAATTAATAATACTAGTCCTATGTTTTGAAATACATATTATGATAAATACTGAAACTTTGATAATTCTAAATTTTTAGACTTGTTAAACAAAGCTAAAAATTTAGAATTAAAAAATAGAAAAAAGAGACTATGATTTCACTCTAATAAACAGATAGTCTTGTTTGGTAGTGTTTCAAAAAAAGAAATATGGGCTTTTATAAACAAAATGTCAATATTTATAAATTCGTGAATTGATATAAAATCAGCATTATCAATAGTTATAAGACAAATAAAAAACCCAAAATTCAAAGATATAATTATAGAAATGAGATTAAATATAGATCATTGAATAACAATAGCTGAAACAATGCAACAATATCCAAAAATATTTGATTCTTTAGTAACAGCTCTTATTTGAGTATGAGAAAAAACATGACAATTAGGAAGAATTCTTACAGAGCTTGATAGAAGCTTACTAGAAAATATAGAATTAAAATGAAAAGTTAAATGAGCTATGATTTATCCAATTATATTAATTTCTTTAACAATTTGAGTAGTTATTTTTATGATGTTATTCATAGTACCAAAAATTACAGAAACATTTACAAAAGCAAATGTAAAATTACCAGCATTAACACAATTTATAGTAAATACTTCAAATTTCTTTAAAAAGGATTATTTAATTATCATATTAATATTTGTATTAATAAATATTTCTATTAAATTAATTAAAAAAACTAATATTGGTAAAATGATGTTTGCGAAATTGGCTATTTCGATTCCTGTACTTTGAACTATTTTGAAACAATCAAATATTATATATTTTATAAAGTCTTTTACAATTCTTTTAGATTCTTGAGTTTTATTGCTTGATGCTTTGAAAGTAGCAAGTGATGTAGTTCCAAATCTTATTTATAAGAGGGAGATAATGAGAATAAAAAATGAGGTTGAATTAGGATTACCAATATCAAAATCTCTATGATTAAATTTAGATTATGAAGAAAGTCTATATTTAAATAAATTATTTAATGAAGAATTTGCATACGTAATAAGTACATGAGAAGAAACATGAACTTTATCAGATTCTTTGAAAAAAATATGAGGTAATTATGATATAGAGTTAAAAAGAAAGATATCAAATTTATCAGCTTCATTAGAACCTATAATTATCGTTATAGTATGATTCTTGGTCTGAACCATAGTAATATGAATAATGCTACCTTTCTTTGAAATGGGGAAAGTTGCAAAAAAGATTTAGAAAAAATAAAGAAAAATAATAAGCAAAAAAACTATGTATACCTACATAGTTTTTTTGTACAAAATTTGCTCATATTTTCATAATGTGATAAAATAATATTGTTATATTACGATAATTATATTAAAAATGTTAAAAGAAATATTTTTTCCATATGTATACAATCAAAATCTACTTTTGTGAGTTTTTTTGGAAATAACAATTATTTTAACTATTGCTATAATTTTGAAGTACTTTAATAAAAAAAAGTTTTCTGTTTTATTTGAATTATTATATGAAAAAGTTTATCTGTTTTATGAAAGTATTCTTTGAGAATGAGAAAAAAAATGGATTAAAACTTATATAGTGTTTTTATTTTTTATGATACTTATATCAAATATGTTAGGTGTCGCATTAGAATTTGTAGCACCAGTATTTTGAGTAGATGAAAAATGAGAATTTATAATGGAACATTATATAAAAAATCCAACAGTAAGTCTCAGTTTTACATTAGCATTATCTATATCAAGTATCTTTATGTTACTTGTTGTCCAATTTTCTAAATGATGATATAAACATTTTTTTCTAGAGTATTTACCAGTTTTTTGAAAAGGGTATATATTTATAGAAAGAGGGAATTTAAATAAATATATTTATTATGTTTTAAATAGTTTAGTTAAATTATTTGATATAGTCTTGTCTTTATTTATATCTATATTAGAAATACTAGGTTTATTTGCAAAGGTTGTTTCTCTTGCTTTTAGGTTGTTTGGTAATATGATTTCTTGAAATATCCTTGTTACAATAATAATTATAAGTTTATCTGTAACAACAAAAGAATTGACATCTTTTTTATGGTGAGGCTTTAGTTTTCCTATAATTTTTCCTATTTTTATATATTTACAAGAGATTTTAATTGCTTTAGTTCAAGCTTTTGTTTTTCCTTTACTTGTTTCTATTTTTATAAAAACTACAACAGCCTAAGTGATAGATATTAGTTAATAGATAATAATTCTTATTGTTTATTATTTACTATTTATTATTTAACAATCTTATATGGAATTAAATTTACAAGCTATTTGAGTTGTATTTAGTATATGACTAACTTGAATATGAGCATCTTTGTGACAATTATTGCTTACAAGAATGGCTATGGATACTCTTGGGAAAAATCCTAAAATAGGTAAAGAAATACTTATCCAAACAACAGTATGAATAACTTTGATAGAATCTATAGTTATCTTTTGATTACTTGTTGCATTTAAGATATTAAATACTGAAATTGATTATGTTACAGCTATAGCAGCTTGATTATCTATATGACTTACTTGATTTATAGTATGACTTGGAGAATGAAAACTTATGGCAACATCTATAGAATCACTTAATCGTAATCCAGAAAACAAAAATCAAGTTTTGATGTTTATGATTTTATTTGCTGCACTTTTAGAGTCAGTTGTTATATTTGGTTTACTTGTATCTCTTAGTTTACTTAAATAGTTTTTTTAATTAAATTCTTATGTTTGAAATAGATCCATGATTTGTTGTAGCTCAGATATTAAACTTTTTAATTATGTTTTTTATATTTAAGAAGTTTGTATCAGATGGTATGAATGACTTAGTTCAAGAGAGAAAAGAGCTTTTAAAAAAATTAAATAAAGCTGATTTTTATTATGATGAAAAAATGAAAAATACAGAAAAACAAAGACAAGAAATATTGGATAAAGCTCGTATAGAATCTAAACAATATATAAATCAAAGTCAGGAAATAGCTTCAATAAAAGCTCAAGAATTAATTAAAAAAGCAAACAGTGAAGTTATGTATATCCTTGATTCATGAAAAAAAGAAGTGGAAAAAGATAGAGTTGATATGCTTGAAGAGATCGAAGAAAGTGCATTAAATTTATCAATAAAATTAAATGAAAAATTATTTAATAATTCATGTCAGAATAATTCATTTGTGAATAAACAGATAGATTAGATAAAAACCTATTAAATAATTAATAAATAAGTCAATCCAAAAATATAAAAAAACTTGATAAAAATACAAAATAAAGAATACTTTTACTTAAAGTATTCTTTATTTTTAAAATCTTTATTTATGAAAAAAATAAATAACCAAGCATTCACCCTAGTAGAATTAATCGTAGTAATCACAATCCTAGC
>DHWA01000028.1 GCA_002412935.1 Patescibacteria group bacterium UBA5194
TTAGTCTTCTTGATTGAAAGTAGTTATTATACTTTACAGCCACAGAGATCTTTCCATTAAGCCAAACAAAAGATGCTTAGTAATACTTTAATCTCATTATCATCTTTAATAGTTGCATGAAATAATAATTGAATAACAAATAAACTTGATTTAATTGAAAAAGATTTACAAAAATTACCAGATGATATAGTTTCATCTATATGAAATTTTAGTTATTTTTCAGAAGATTCTCAGAAAGAACAATTAAAAAGTGAAACAAAAAAATATGCAGATAGATTAATGCAATGAGATAAATTTGCTGCATATGAATTTATGTCAAAAGTAATGAAAAATGATTTATATAATCTTTGAGCTGTAGTTAATAACTTTGATATTGATTGATTAAAATGAAAACAATTGAAAGATATTTTATCAAATGAATCTGATGAAAGTAAGATTAATTCAGGAATTATATGAAAACAATTTACTATTTTTTGAGCAAAAATAAATATTCCTCAATCTGATTATGCAAAACTTATTATTAAAGCTAGAAAAGAGTCATTAGACTCATATAATAAGATTGATGATAGTTATGTTTTACAAAAATTAATAAATGAAATACTAACTCTATCAGAAACTGAAGTCAAAAATGTTCTAAAATGAAAAGAATGAGAAAAATATGTTGATTTGATGTATAATAATAAATGAATAATATCAGAATTTTCAAAACATTGGACTAATTATGCTATTAAATGAGTTATGTTATGAGCAGCAATGTATTGAACTTGATGATTAGCATGAAATATTTCATGATGAATTATCTGAAAAACTTGATTAACTTGAATTTCTTCTTCTGTAGTTGAATTATGAGTTAATACCGCATTAATTACTCCAGTTACAACAATAGGTTCTTGAATCATAAATTGACAAAGTTTTTCTGATTCGGCTTCAAATTTAAAAAATTGAAAATTATGGTTAGAAAGTGCTGCAATGATATGAGTATTTACTTGAGTCAGTAAAATATTATGAGCAGTTTGAAAGACTGGAACGATGGAAAAATTATGATGATCAATAAAAGAAATTTCTTGATGAAAATTTTTATTATCGTGAGTAAATTTTTGAGTAGAAGTTTGATCTATGGTTTGAGTGAATAATATTGTATTTGATTGAGAGTTTACTGCTGAGGAAATTGTTAATTCAATAATGTATGTTGCTTTTATGAAATGAGCAGATGTAAAAATCTCAAAAACACCAAAATGAGAAATTAAATTAATTGAGTATAAACCAATGCAACAAATAGAATACAAGCCAATGAAGCAAATAGAATACAAGCCAATGCAACAAATAGAATACAAGCCAATGAAGCAAATAGAATACAAGCCAATGCAACAAATAGAATATAAACCAGAAAACCCACCACCAGTATCAGAAGTAAACCCATGAAAATGACCAGAAAACCCACCACCAGTACCAGAAATAAAATCATGAGTATTAGAAATCTTTAGAAATAAAAATAAAATAGATTTTGAGTGAAAAAATTGAACTTCAGGAGAATTAAATATCTTACCAAAGGATGCATTAATCTCTGAGATAAATATTGCAAATAATAGAATAAATAATCTTGCTTTATGAGAAAAAGCTATTTTATGAACAAAAACAGAGTGAAATTATCTTGAGATTATAAATATCGGAGACTGATTTGTAGTTAGAGAATTTCAAAATAATATTAAAGTATCAATTAGTAATTACAGTTGAAACTTTGAAATTAAAATGCCAAATGATTGAAATTTTATAGTTCCAGAATTAATAATTAATTGAAAACATTACTGAAATATTAAACAAGTTGAGATTGTTGAAGCGAAAAAGAATATTGATTTTGAGAGAAAAAAATGAGTTGAATGAAATTTAAAACTTCTTCATCCTACTACATTGGAAAAAATGATTAAAAATGCAAATGAATCAATTGTTTCATTAGAACAATGAGAAAAAATATATTTATGAACAAAAATTGAATGAAATCATCTTGAGATAACTAAAACTACAGATTGATATAATTTACAAGTATATGAAAATTGAAATATATCATGACAACAAATATCGACTTCAGATGCTCCATCTATAAAAATTTCAACTAAAGAATGATTCATTGTACCAGAATTAAATTATTGAAATTGACTACATTATTGAAACATTAAAGAAGTATTATTTAGTATAAAATAAAAATAAATTTTATTTTAAAAAGCACTATAAATTAGTGCTTTGTTTTTTGCATTATTTTATAATAAATGATAAGATAGATATAGTTATAAAAATTAACTAAGTTTTATGCAACAAAATATACTAGATTTACATAATAAAATTAGTTTGAGTTTGGCTCATAGTCTAAAAAGTGAAAAAATAACAATTGAAGATACTATAGCTTATATGGTGTTTTTTGAGGCTCTTTGAGAAGATGAAAAACTTATAAAAAGCTGTATTGTTACAGTTTGAAATACTGACTGAATATTTACTGATTTGGTTATAGAAATTAATAAAAATGAAAAAGAATTAGTTGATACAGCTAAAGCAATCGAACTTTTACAAAAAATAAAAACAAATACTTTTTAATTATAAAATTATGACAGTTAATAAGCAACAACAAGCTTTTGATTTAGCAAAAGATATGTTAGTATCAAGTAATTCATCGCAATTTGATGATACTAAAAAATATCTTATTTCAGTTTTAGAATCTACTAATTGAAGCTTATCATTATGACAAAAAGTATGAGAGTTTTTGAAATCTTTATTTTCTACAACAGCATGATTTGATAAAGATAAATTTAATAAATATCAGAAAATAGAAGAAAAAATTGCATATTTAGTTTCTTTAGGTTTTAGTACTGTTACTTCACCTTTAAATAATAATGATAAAATAATAATAAATAGAAACATTTGAAATATTATAGAACATATTAAAAATAATTTATCTCAAGATGAAGAAATTAAAGAATCTGATGCTGTAAAATTAACAGCTTTAAATAATTTAAAAGTAAATTTATCAAGAGATGAAGAAAATAAACTTAATGGTATAAGTAAAAAAATAAAAAAATTATTAAAAGATAATGACTTAGAAAATGCTTTTTGAGAAATGAGTGAGTTACCAGCTCAAAGGATACAAAAATTAAAAACTGTGATTATATTACTTGAACAAAAATGATTAATTAATAGTGATACTCAACAAGCAGTTAGTGATTTTAAAAATAATTTTGAAGTAAAACTTAAAGAATTAAATGAATTTAATGAAGAATATTATAAGTTAGACAATGCAAGAACTATTTTTTATTGAGTAGATGCAAAGTATTGAAAAATAGAAATTATTGATACAAAAAAACAAGCAAAACTTGAAGACGTTATGAAAGAATTATGAGTAGATAACATTGATTCATATTTAGATACTTTATATGGACAATTATGAGTTACTGATGTTAGTCAATCTAAACATAAAATTCTTGAAAATGAATTTGCAAAATTAAAGAGAAAATCAAATTTCAGAAAGACTCTTAGAGAAAAGAAAATAAAACAACCAGATTTTGAAAAAAATTATCTTAATTATTTTTCTTTCCAATTGATAGAAAAAGCAAGAGAAAATTTTTATACTAAAAAAGAAGCAGTTTTTGGTGACAATGTTGAAAAATATGATGGAGAAATAAATAATTGGAGAAAAGTTAAAAGAGATAAGATTATAAGTTTACAAACTGCTTGAGATACAGTTTCACTTCAAAAGATATTTAATAAAGATTCAAAGGTATTTTTTGAAATTGATTGAGATACAACTTGAAATACTTCGATTGATGCAGCTCTTAGAAATATAATAGATACTCAATATTGATCTCTATGAATTAAAGAAAGAGACAGTATATTTGATCATATTAAAAATAGAAATAATTCAAATAGTCTTTTGTACTATGGAAAAAAACAAGAAACTGATGATGAAAAACTAAAAAGACAAGAGAGAACTCTTAGTTGTCTTTCTTTTGCATGAAAAACTGGTAGTTTTATAAATAAAAAGATGATTTTTCCATCTTTAAAGGGTATTGTTCAAGCTTCTGAGTGGACAGTAAAAACAGTTATCTGAAAATGAGTTTTTGGAGTAATTACAAAAACAAGTGTCTGAGTTGAAAATATTTTGAAAAAAACAAATGCTAAAATAACAAAAAAACCAAAAACATGGTGGGGAAAATTATTAAAGTCACCTATATTACTAGCTTTACCAGTTACAAAACTGTTGGAGTTATGATGAACTGCTTCAAATTGGACTTGATGAAAAGCAGTAGATTTAGCTAAACAAGCTAATGATTGAATTAATAATAAAGTAAAAACATGGTCAAACAATGAAGTAGATAGTTGGCTTCAATGGATTGTAGCTTGATGAATTTCAAAAGGAGTATTATGATGGGGGGCTTGAGGTTTATATGATAAACAAATACTTAATAAATTTGATGAGAAAATGTCCAGAGAAGATAAAAAAAAAGCTATTTCTGATTTTTATAAACATCTTTCAACTTGAAAATCTACAGCTGAAGTTTCAAAAATCTTGGGATGACTTGATGTAGCACAGAAAATAAGTGATTCTACACCATATATATTTGATCAAGTTGAAGAATGATTATCTGTAGTTGATGAATTAAAGGAAGAAAAAGATGAATTATCTAAGAAGACTTTAAAAGATATGTTAGAGCAGATAACAAAAATTAAGAAAAAAATAATATTAGAAAAAACTTCATCAAATAAAGATATAGAAAAGATTATGACACAACTTGAAATGTATTTCTGAAATATTGAAGAAAGCATAAATTGAGAATGAAAATTCAAAGATAAATTAGATACTATTAAGTGAACAATTAATAAGATAGTAAGTTATTTATGAGATTGATGAATTGCTTGAGTTTTACCTAATCCTACAGCAACAACTCCTATTTTATGAAATATTGCAAGTTGAAATTGATCAATAGCAGAAATAAAAAAGAAAAAATATAATGCTGAATTAAAAAAAGATAGTTATAGTAAAAAAATTGAAAAGATTGATAATGATATTACTTGAATAGCTCCTGCTCCTGCTTGATCAAGTAATATTGAATTAATTAACTCTTTAGAAAAATCAAAAGATAAATATAGTGATAACATTAGTAAATTAGAAGAGGAAATTAATGAAACTGAAACAGCTATATCTAAATTAAGTTCATTAGTTGTAGTATGAAATAATTTTTCTGATATATTAAAACTAATTTCTGATGATAGTGTTAGTGGCTCAGATTCAATAATTAAAAAATTAAATGATGAATATGCAAAAGATAATAATACATGATATAGTAAAGCTAATTATGAGACACAACATAAAGATTTAATTAAAAAATTATCAGAAATTGATATAAGTTAATATTTTAATTCTAGAAAACCAAAAAGTACACTTTCAAAAGTGTACTTTTTTAAATTTTTATCTCACAATTCTTACTCAAAAACTTATCAAACATAGTTTTTACATTAATTCAAACTGAATAAATAATTTTCAGAAAAATTATTTAAAATTGCTTTATAATTCTAAAAATTTGTTCTAAAATCTTAAAACTACAAGAAACCTTGTAGTTTTTTGCATAATCCAAAAAAATGTGTTAAAATTATTTTTAGTTATAATTATGTTTTAAATAAATTTTAAATTATTTTATTATGGGAGCAGAAAATCCATCACCATACGAAGTTGAAAAAACTGACTCTAGTCAAACTATTAGTCAAAAACTAAATGCAATAAAGGAGGATTTAGAGAGATGATTGATTATAGATAATACTAGAAAAACATTGGATGTTATTGAAAAACTTGATAATCAATGAGATAAGACTTTATTGACCAATTTTTTATTATGAGTTTTAGAAAATAAATGATTCTCTGTTGTAATTCAAAATAGTACTTTACAAGTAGAAACAAAAAAAACTACTCCTGCAGATATACAGTTTCAAAATAATTTACAAACTAAATTAAATCAATACCCAAATTTGATTGATACATTTAAAAAATCCATAGTACAAAGAACTCCTTGAATACATGATTATATAGTTTCAAATACTGATCAAACTTGAAAAATAGATCCAAATGTTAATCCAGAATTTTATTATGATAGTTTGGTAAAAAAGTATAATATAACATTTCCTAATTCTTGAAGTAAAATTGATACTATAAAAAATGATACTAAAATTGATTCTCAAGAAGATAAAGCTTTTATGGTTTCTTACCTACAAAAATGATATGATAACTTTGCATTTGATAAGACTTTATGAGAGATACAAACACAAAATGTTGAAGCAGAACAAAAAATTGCATCAATGCCAAATGATAGAAGAGAGACTTTGGATCAACAATCAAGAGTAATTGATTGAAGGTCATTAAATCAAAGATCAGCTGATTTTTTGAGAAACCCTTTTCATGAGATGAATTTAGTTATGTGAAATGCAGGTTGAATTTGATGATTAGCAATACTTTGAGCAATTATATATTTTACATTTAAAAAACCTAAAGAAGTTTTTTGAGCTATAGCTTGATGGGGATTACTTAAATGATTATGAGTTATGGATGAATTATGAAATGGATTTGAAAATACAAGTTCTAGTGATATTAAAAAACGGACACAAAGTATAATATGATGATCATTATCTGCATATAATTTTACCGTAGAAAAAACAGAAGAACTTGGTAAAAAATTGTATTTTTGGTATGATTATAGTAATATAGAATTTGGTAATAAAGATATAAGAAAATCAGATTTTATGGATATCTATAATAAGTGTGACAAATCTACACCACCAAATTTAACAACTTTAAAAGATACTTTAAGACATAAAAAAAATGGAAGTGTTAGTGATCAACAAGTAACAAAATTAAATAATCAAATGATAACTTTATATAATGAATGAGTTGCTAAATTTTGAGATGATAGTAAATTTAAAACTGCAATTACTTGAAAATCTCTTGAAGAAACTTTGGCTATAATAGTAAAGTGACCAGATACTCCTACTAGTACTACAACACCTGCAAGTACATCTAGTTCTACAACAAGCACTACAGTACCTTGATCTTCAGTTAGTCCATCTATTTCTCCTATATGATGATCTGGAGGTATTCCTTCTATAATACCTCCTGTAGCCACTTCGTGAGCTGGTGGATGAACAACAATGATATCACCAACTCGATTAATTCCACCTGTGTGATGAACAAGTCCATCTTCTGCTAGTAATATTTCACCTGTGGGATGAAAAAATACTAGGCAATTACCAATAGTCGGGGGACATTAATAATAAAAACAGTACTATTTTTTAAAATTATTATATTATTTAACTTTAATTATATGACACAAAATAATGAAAATAGTTCAGCAAATACTGAACAAAAGGATTTCAATAGTAAAAATGTATTATTACAATTAAGATGAGAAGTGCAAAAAAATAATCTAGATAAACTTAAAAGTTTTGAATTAAATGAAAATGAATACAAAACTGAATATGATAAAATGAAATGAATTTTAGAAAATAGCGAAAAAACAATAAAAACTTTTGCTAAAAAATTACAAGATCATTCATCAGAATTAACTCTAGTACAATTTGATTCGGCAGTTTCTCTTATTAATAATTTTAACAGTTTGTTAGATGAATTTTATACTAATATACTATTGCCACAAGCATATAATGAAGAAAAAATAAAAAAAGAAAAAGAAAAAGCAGAACAAGAAAAAAATAAAAAAATAGATGAGGAAAATAAAACAAAAGAAGAAAAACAAGAAAAAAATAAAAAAATAGATGAGGAAAATAAAACAAAAGAAGAAGAACAAGAGAAAAATAAACCTATTGATCTTTGAAATTTATCTCCTAGAAGTAGTTTTAAAGATATTCCTTTAACAACTGAAGAATTAATGCAATTGAAGCCTGAACAATTGATTGCAAAAACTAAAGGTTGAGTGGAATATTATAAGGTAAAATATAATTGAAATACTACATTACTTAGGTTTAACTCAAAAGATAATTCAGATGAAATAGCTTTATATGAAAATGTAAATTTAGATTCTAATGCTTCAAAAGATGATTTTAAAAGATTTATCATAATGGTTGAGAGACAATGAAAATTTCAAGAAGTTGAAATGGAAGATTCAAAGGGAATAAGTAATGTATGAATGGTAGCAAGCTGATTGGCTACAAGTGCTTGATTAACTGCTTGAACAATGGCATGATTATGAGCAACAACATGATTAGTATGATGAGCAACAACTTGATTAGCTTGAGCATGAGCTGCATTAATTACCCCTCCTGGTTGGATAGCATGATTATGAGCTTTATTAGGTGTAGTAATATGATGAGTAGTAGCTTCTGCAACTGATTTAGATTATACTACTGCTGACTATAAACAGGATTTTGGTAATGAAATAAATGCTTTGATTAATGTTTCACAACCACCACAACAAGCTCCACAATAAAATATTTACTATACTTAATTATTAAAAAATATGGAACAAAATATAGAAAGTAAAAAATTACTTGATTTTAAAAAAAGTCTTCTTGATTTTGAGATTGAATTTGAAAAAGTAACTTCAATGTTGGAAAGAAAAAAAATAAAATTTAAATAATTTATTTATTAATTTATATATATGACTTTTGATAAAAATAAAGAAGTAATAACTCCACTTACTAGAGAATTATCTGATACAAATACAAAAGATATCAAAGATTTTTTACATTGAAAAGAGTTGGATTATACTACTTATGAAAGTGAATATAAAAAAATAGAATGAAAAATAATCTGATTAGAAAAAAAATTACAGAGTATTGAAACTATATATAATACTAATCATAATTTAGAATCTTTTACTCCCCAAGAATTGTCATTGTTAGCATCATTTATAAGTAATTTTAATTTGCTTTTAAATAATTTTTATAATAATTTACCTAATCCAATTCAATTTAAAACAAAAATAGAACATAATACTCCAATACAATTGTGAGATATAGAAGATAATTCTAGTACTTCTTTAGATATTTCTTTATCTTCTGATGAACTATCTCAATTATCTCCTGATAGATTACTGTGAGAAAGTAAAAATTGAATTAAATATTTTTTAATTAATTTCAAATGAAAAGATACAATTATGAAATATAATGCAAAGAAGGATTCAGATGAAGTTTGATTGTATATTTGAGTAGAAATTACTTGAAATGAAACTCATCAAGAATTGATTAGGATAATTGAAAATGCTGAGAGACAATGATTTAAAGATATAGAGATACAATGAGGTAGTAGATTGTTCACATGACTAGTTGATAATGATTATACAAGTGAAGATTTAAGAAAAGATTACCCAGAAGTTGATCAAAATATATTAATGGATCCAAAAAAGATAAAGTTGAATTATTTAAATAAATAAAAAGTAATTAAAACACCAAAAAAGAGACAATTTTGTCTCTTTTTTTGGTGTTTTAATAAAAAATATGATAAAATAAAACAGATATTATATAAATTAATTACTTTAAAATTATGACATCACAAACTCCTGAAAAATTTCTTATCCATAATCAAAATGAATTAAAAACTCATCTTTCTTTGGGTTTTGAAATATTTATTCCTGAATTTCAAAAAGAAATTGAATTAACTCGTGAAGAATTAGATGAGTTAAAAAGAAAAATAATAGAAAATAAAGAAAATAAAGTTGAGATAGAAAAAATCATTAAAAAAATTACAATAGATAAAGCAAAAAAAGTTCTTGATACTGAAGAAACTACTGTTGCTTGATTAACTTGAGTTAAAACAGAAAAACTAAAAGACGATGTATCTAAACAAAAAGAATCAAAAGAAAGACAAACTAAATTAGTAGAATCACAAAATAATGAAATTGCTTCAATTGATGTTAGTAAATGAGTAGATATTCAAAAAAAATCTATTGAAACATTAGAAATAGGTTTAGCTTTACTGATCCAAAATCTAGCTATATTATGAGTTAAAAAAGAAGATTTAAAAGATTATACTAAATTGAAAAGTATATTTGCACAAAATAAAGATAAACTTGATTCTGGGATGCAAGCAGTTTGACATAAGATGTTAGAAATTTTTTCTAATTGAAGTAGTGAATTAAAGATGTATTTTGTTTCTAAATGACCTAAAATTATAAGTACAGCTTTATCGCAAGTAAAAGATTTACAAGATATAGCATCTCATACAGCTTCAAACACTAATATTCCAGAATGAAATAAACTGATGGAATTTGCAACGAAACATCCTGTAATTTCTTGAGCTGTTGCAATTGCTTGAGTATATGGATTTTTTAAGTTTATATGAAGCTTATTTTGATGAGATGATAAAAAATCTGATTGAAAAGAAAAATGATTTTTTGATGCAATTTGATGAAAATGGAAATGGATTATATGATGAGTTTTATGAATGTTTGGTTTAGGTCAATTTGCTTGAATGGAGTGAGTAAAAAAGTTTTTTAAAGAACAGTTTAATTTTGATATAGATGAAAGTAGAGTTTTAAAAGCTATGGAATGTTTTTCAAAATGAGATTTTATAGATTGATTTAAAGTTTTATTTTTGTGAGTAGATAGTTTAAATGATAAACCTAAAAAATGAGAAGCATTTTATAAAAAAGTTGCAAAAGATATAAATGAAACTGATTATGTTAAAAAAAATATTAGAGGTTGAATAGATTGGAAAATTATAAAAAAGTTTTGATGAACAACAACAAAGAAATTTAGATGATTTTGAGATAGTTCAATTAGGTTTTTTCAATGATTAATTTGAAGTAATACAGATGAAAATCTACACATAACTGCATTAAAAAAATATTTAGATGATAATATAGAATCAAAAAATATTGATATCAAAGAAAATGACAAATTAGAATATACTTTGTGACAAATAGTTTGAGAAACAGAAACTTCATCATGAGATACTAAAACTGGTTGAGATACTGAAGCTGAATGAGAAAAAAAAAATGAAACCTGAAATAACAAAAATTGATGAGAAAAAGTTGATAATGCATCTATAGAAACGGCAAAAACATGGCCATGGATAGCAGGAGTGTTAGCATGAAAAAATGCTACATGAGAAGATAGAACTTTAGCTTCAAGAGTCTTAGAATATGCATGAAAATCAATGTATTATGATTCTTTATATGATAAATATTTAAAATATAATAGTATAGATGTATGATGAACTAGAATATTTAAAATGAAAAAAATATTTAATAAGGGGGATTTTTGAAATACTTGATCATTAGATAAAATTATACAAGTAGAAGAAAAATGATGATTTCAAAGATTGTTAGCAGAGTTACAAGAATCAAAAGATCCAGTTAAAATAAAATCTCTTAAAAAAGAGATTGATTCATATCTAAAAGCAAATAAAAGATTTGAAATGGATTTCAATAATTATGTTAGAAATGCTGAAATTAAATGATGAATATTGAATGAAAATATAGATAAAATAGATGAATTTAATAGATTTAAAGAAGAAGAAGTAAGGATTTGAAATGAAATCCATGAGACTTCTAAAAAATTTGAGGATGAAATAATTAATTTAAGAAAAACAGAAAATGACCCAAAAGAATTAGCTAAAAAAGAAGCTGAAATAAGAAAAAGATATAGTGATGCTATTGATTGACCAAAATGAAAAAAAATAGAGTTGAGAGATACTCAAAACAAAATGATGAAGAATCTTGAAATAATTTCTACTTCTGATTCTGCTAAAGCAAAAGAATTTTTTGAAGCAAATAAATATAGAATAAAAACATCAAAATTACCATGATGAAAAGTATGATTAGCTTTGATGTGAATTACAGTTTGATCAATTGCTTTACAATGAGTTAAAGATAAAGAAAGATTAGCTTTGATGTGAGCTGAAGCTGTTTGATGATTTGTTCCATTTGTAAATATGTGATTAGATGCTAAACAAATAGTAAGTTGAAAGGATTTAGCCTGAGGTGATTTAGTGTGGTGGGAACAATTCTGATTAGCTCCAGCATTTTTAGTACTTGATACTATTTGATCTCTTGCCGCAGCTACATGAATTGGGGCTATTGCATGAGTTCCAATTTTAATTAGCTCAAGTGCTTTAAAATGATCAAAATTAGCAAGAACAGCTAAAGAAGCTATAAAAGTTGCAGAATGAGCTCATACTGCTGAATGATTAGTAAAACAAACTAAAACATTAGAGGAATTAAGAACACTTTGAATAAATTTTATATGATGAGCTAGAGATATAAGTAAAGTTCCAAGTGATTTTATAGCAAAATATAGGGAATGAATGCAATTAGCATATAGTAGTTGATGGTTAAAAACTGTATGACCTCTTGCTACTGCATCAAAGTTAGCTGTCTATGGATGATTATGATATAGTGTATGTACTTGAATTTGAGAAATATGATCAGTAGTTATAGATAAAGTAAATTGATTTACTAGCAAAGTATCTCCTGTATTAGATATGGCAAAAACATTGATGTAATTATACATAAAATTATTTATTTAAAATTATTATTATGTGAGAAAACAACAACAAAATAAATAGAAATGCACCTAAAAAATGAATAGTAGTTAGTGAAGAAGAAATAAAAGAACAAAATGAAATAAAATTAAAGATTATCAATGATATAGTTAATTTAAAAGGAAAAATAGATGAATATAAAAAATTATCAATAGATGAAAAAAATATAGATAAATCAAAAATAATTTGAGAATTGATGATAATTAAAAAATATTTTCAAGATATAATTTGAATTTCAAAACAATATTTAAAAAAAGAATTTTCAGTAATTGAAGACAATGAATTAAATAAAATAAATTGATTTATAGATAAAGAAAAATCTATAATTCAGGAAATTGATAAAGTTGATGATGAAGTGTTATCTATTTCTTTATTGATTGAATTATTTAAATTAGACTGATTTGCTAATTTTTGAAATATAATAACATTTTTAAGTGAAGATTCTAAAGCTGATTTAGATACAAATGTACAGAAAATGAAGCAATTTGATGCAAATGATATTGATGTAACTTGATTAATAAGTAATCTTACAAATTATTGAAAAACTACTTATGAAGCAAATGATTGAGTTTCTGAATGACCAATTTTAGTTATATTTCCCGAAGCACATTATGCATGACCTATTTTGAAAAATAACTTTGAAGCAGTAGTCAATACTAAAGAGTATTATAATTTTTTAGCTACTGAATCACTTATTGATAACATGGAAATAGATGAAAATTTTTTAAAAAATGATTTATTATATGAACAATTACATAGAAAAGAAATCACTCAAGAACAATTTAATGAGTTAGTTAAAAATAATAATTTATCTACTACTGAAGAAATAAATAATTTATTCACTGAGAATAAAATTAGAATTAGTTCATATGCAATTGAAGCAGTATTAAAACAGCAAATAAAAACATTATGAATAGAACCTGAAGATTTTTGGATAATTTATTGAAAAGTTAGTCAAAGGTCCAAAGATTCTAGTCAAAAAACTCTTGAAAATATAAAAGAAAATATAAAAAAATGAATGACTTATTGAGAATATTTTAATCCTATTTTAAATGATAAACAAAGTGATTTTTTAGAGAATGTATTATTGAAGTATAGAAATTTTTTTTGGTTAAAAAATATTCAAAGAGAGTTAATCAAATGAACAAATGATTGAAAAAACTTTGTTCCAATTGTTTGTTGAGCAATGCATGCTCAAGATCTAATAGCACAATCAAAAAATATGTGATTTAAATGAGTAATCAGGTTTGAACCAAAAGCTTTTAATGAGAAAATGGATATATGAGCAGCTGAAAATTATTTTAAAAATCAGTAGATATATAATGCAAAAAAATAACTCAAATTTAGAATATGTATTTTAAAAAATTGATTTTTCTAAAAAAATTATATAATGAAATTATTAAATAGTA